>NZ_CAJQZB010000015.1:0-118974 GCF_907164545.1 Paraburkholderia gardini
GTAAGCGCTAAAGCGCCAACTCTGGTCGACCGCAAGTGCCTTGCATGGGACCAGAGTAAGCGCTAAAGCGCCAACTCTGGTCGACCGCAAGTGCCTTGCATGGGACCAGAGTAAGCGCTAAAGCGCCAACTCTGGTCGACAGGAGACACACAGAATGAGAATTGCCCAGATCGCCCCTCTCACCGAATCGGTGCCGCCCAAGCTCTATGGCGGCACGGAGCGCGTCGTGTCGTACATCACCGAGGCGCTCGTCGAACTTGGTCACGACGTCACGCTGTTCGCGAGCGGCGACTCGGTCACGAGCGCGAAGCTCGAAGCCGTCTGGCCGCGCGCGTTGCGGCTCGACCCGGGCATCCGCGACCGCATCGCGCCGCACATGCTGCTGATGGAACTGGTCCGCCGTCAGGCCGACGAGTTCGATGTGCTGCACTTCCACATGGACTACTACTCGTTCTCGGTGTTCAAGCGCCAGGAAACGCCGTTCGTGACCACGATGCATGGCCGTCTCGATCTGCCCGAGCAGCAGCCGGTGTTCGACACGTTCAACACCGCGCCCGTGATCTCGATCTCGGACGCGCAGCGCGCGCCGCTGCCGCAGGCGAAATGGCTGACCACCGTCTATCACGGGCTGCCCGAAAATCTCTACACGCCGCAGCCGGTCGAGCAGCAATACCTCGCGTTTCTGGGGCGGATTTCGCCGGAGAAACGCGTCGATACCGCAATCCGGATCGCGGGCCACTGCGGCATGAAAATCCGCATCGCAGCGAAGGTCGATGCCGCCGACCGCGAGTATTTCGAGCGCGACATCAAGCCGTTGCTCGCGCAGCCACATGTCGAATTCATCGGCGAAATCGCCGATGGCGAGAAGGCGGGTTTTCTGTCGGGCGCGCACGCGTTGCTGTTCCCGATCGACTGGCCGGAGCCGTTTGGCCTCGTGATGATCGAAGCGATGGCCTGCGGCACGCCGGTGATCGCGTTCAATCGCGGCTCCGTGCCGGAAGTGCTGGACGACGGCGTGTCCGGCTTTATCGTCGAGGACGAAATCGGCGCCGTGGCCGCCGTGAACCGGCTGCACAAGCTGCCGCGTGCGGGCGTGCGCAAGCGCTTTGAAGAACGCTTCACGTCGCACCGGATGGCGCAGCAGTATGTCGAGGCGTATCAGTCGGTGATTCGCGCGCAGAAGCGTTCGCGCTTCAAGGTGATCGACACGTCGTCGAGCTGAAGTTGCGGGAGCCAGTGGGATCGCGTGAGTGAGGAAGCGCATGCCCCGACGTAAATGTCGGGGCATGGCATAACGGATAAAACCTAGATCTTCAGACGCGATACCTTCGTACCGGCGATCGAGACGTCGCCCATCAACCCGGCATTGGTCAGGATGAACACTTCGACCGGCGCCGTAGCCGTGGTGGTATCGATGGCGCCATTGGCGCCCAGTTTCACGAGCGCGACCGATGCGTCTCCACCCGCGGACCAGCCGTCCGAATTGCGGAATTTGTCGAGCGAATCCTGCGTCATGAACAGGAAGATGATGGCCTTCGACTGCGCGCCGGCCTGCAGGCCAAACGAACCCGATACCGTGCTGTAGTACCCGACCGTGCCGCCGCCCACACGCAGCGAGCCCTCGCCATACTGGCCGCCCACGATAAAGCCGGCCTGAATAACGGACGGGAACACCAGAATGCCACGGGCCTTCGAGACCAGTTCGCGCGAACCAGGCACAGTGGAATAGAGGCGTGAGATGGTGCCGTCGACACTGGCGTCAATCGACTGGCGCTTCGACGCATCGGTCGCAGCCGAGTCCGGTTTGTTTCCCGTAGTTGTACAGCCGGTGATTGCAAGGCTTCCGAAAGCGAGCGCAGCGGTAGTCTTCAAAATGAAGTTTCGTCTTTGCATCGTTTTTCTCCATTGTGGTTCCTGGGTACAACCTCATTGGTGAGTCGGATTACGCCTTCAGTTATATCACACGGAAGCCGAAAGATCGCGCTCGCCGGATCGCGAAAACCCTTGTGGTGCGGGCCTTCGGGCGTCGTCGTGAAGGCGGCGTTGTAATTATGACCGATGCTGCGGCGCGGAAAATTCCTCATGCAAACAACATGCGATGCGATCGGGATACCGCGACCGGTTCCATCCGGCATCCTGTTCCAGCAGCATGAAGTTGCTCTCTTATCAGTCATTTTTTCCACTTTTCCGCGTCGTCGCGAGTGCGCCACGGCAGTCGAAAGTGTTGCTGGAAAGCTGCAACCGACACGGGCGGTCAGTGATTGGCGGTGCGCTTGACGGGCGGTGGCGGCCGGCGAAGCGCGCGGCGGACACCGCCGATGACCACGCCGATCGCAAAGAGCGTGGCGGCCGGCACCACCCAGTAACCGACGAACGCATGCCACAGGTAACTCGCAAGCGTGCTTTTGCGCACCGCGTATTCGTCGACGGCCTGTTGCTGGCGAGGAGCGTTGGCGCTGAGCACGTCGGCGGGACAGCCGGCCGCACGCGCATCGTCAGGCACGCCGTGACAGCGCGCCGGGGCACCGGCGGCACGTTGCGCATCGGTGAACTGCCAGGTGGTGAGTGCCGTGTTGAGGTCGACGGCGTTGTAGGCCATCTCCTCGCGAATCTCGTTGACCGCGACGATCGCCACCGGCACCGCCCAGAAGACGATGACGACGAGCCAGCGCCTGAGCCAGCGGTTCTTGTGTCTCCCAACCATTCTTGCCTCCGTTCAATGCTCTTCGGCATCAACGACAAGATGGCGGCCCTGCTGCTTATTGTTTGTGGGTACCGGGGCCGTCTCCGCAGCCATCATAGAAGAAAACGGCGTGGCGCGGCGAACGCGATGCTGAAACGGGGAGAGCGCCGGGGGTAGAGGCACGCGGAGAGCGGTGTGGGTGATGCATGCCGCGTGCATCGTCGGACGCGGCATGCAGGTGTCACGCTACGGCTAAAGCTAAAAACCATGAAAGACATGGCCATACCGGTTGCTAAAGCGCGAAGGTCAAGCGTGCGAAGGTCAAGACGGGCGCTTTAACGCGCGATGCGATGCGTCGCGCTTCATGCCTAGCCCTTGTTGCTGAGGCAGTCCTTCATGAAAGCCTTGCGGTCGTCGCCTTTCTTGCCGGTTGCCTGCGCATTGCAGGCGGTCATTTTCTGCTGCTGCGTCATCGGCGCGGAAGCTGCGACCGGGGCGCTGGCCGACAGGCAGCTCTTCATGAACGCCTTGCGCTCATCGCCTTTCTTGTCGGCCGCCTGCTTGTTGCAGGTGGTCATCTTCGACTGCTGGCTGTTGTCGGCGAACGAGAGCGGCGAGACGAGCATGCAGCCGAGGGCGAGCGCGGCGATAGCGGACTGGATCTTCATGGGACACTCCATCGTTGTTGAACGTTGTTGGTGGTCGTGCGAGCGGGCATCGAAAGATCCATGGCCCATCGCCGTCACCATTATGGCAAAGCTGTTCGTCAAAACGAATAAAACCATAATACGGTTGACAGGTGTGCCGTAAGGTTCTTCCCTGATACTGGCGAAGCGCGCACGCTCCCTGGCGCGGCATCATATTCACTGGCATACGGGCAACACGCACACAGACACGGAGGCAGGACCATGCACTATCTGTTGATGTACGACGTATCGGCGGACTATCTGGCGCGGCGCGGCGAGCATCGCGACGCACATCTGGGGTACGCGTGGGCCGCGGTCGAGCGCGGCGAACTGCTGCTCGCGGGCGCGCTTGCCGATCCCGTCGACGGCGCGATCCTGCTCTTCGAGGCGGACTCGCCCGCGATTCCCGAAGCATTCGCGATGTCGGACCCTTACGTACGCGAGGGGCTCGTTACACACTGGCGCGTGCGACCGTGGACGACCGTCGTCGGAGAACATGCGAGTACGCCGGTACGTTAGGCGGATTTGCATGCGAGTGCATGGAATGTGTGCGCATCATCGTCGATTCTGAAGGTTGCAATCACGACAATTCCGTGACGACAGAGGATGAAACAACGCCGCAAAAAGGACAAGTTTGTTTCCATCCGTAACACTTGTCTCATGCATATTCATGCAAACCCTGGCGATGGTATGCTTCGTGCACAAATTCTCCGATGCACGAGTGAGACCACGTTTTGTGCGCCGCTAACGGGATTATCCGCACTAAGGCTGTGCGGTTTCCCATAAACGAACCAGAACGTATAAGCATATTGTGCAACCGGGGGCATGACACAGGTCGAGAAACAAGAAATCTGTGCTGTCCAAAGCCGCAGCGTGGCCGTGCTGCGTGGAGAAACGTATGTTTTTCGATGAGCTAAATGATGACGAATGGGCGCTACTAACCGCGCTCGTTTCAGATGAACCGGCTGTCCGTCTTAACCGGCGCGGCCGTCCTCGCGCAGAACCGCGCATCGTGGCAAACGCGGTGCTGTGGATCCTGACCACCGGCGAACCGTGGTCCAAACTTCCTGGCCGTTATCCCTCGGGTCCGACATGCCGTCGCCGCTTTGAAGAGTGGCAACTGAACGGCACGCTGGCCGGGATGGTGCAGCTTCTGTCGCGGACCGGCCGCCGGTTTGCGTACATTCCGGAACCGTCCCTGCCCGTGGCGCCGCAACGTGCCGCGCAACCTGTCGCCACGCCTTCGGCTTGCGACGATGAAGGCGTGCGCGGTGTGTTCTGGAAGAGCCCCGAGTCGTGGCAGGCACCGCACGATACCGCGCATGACTCGCGTCCCGTCGATCCGTTCGCCGAGATCACCCGGCAACTGTCAGGCCCGCCTGACGACACGCAAACGCGTGCCAGCGCAACAGACGCGGCCAGTCATCCTGACGCAGTAGCGCACGCTACCGCGCATCCGGACGACGACAGTCGCGCCGCGATGTGGCTGGGGCTTTCCGCGCCAGGGACGCAGTTCGCGGACCGGCGCGGTTATGGCATCTACGTGATGGCGCATTCCGTGCCCGGCGAGAAGTATCGCGCGTGGGCCGAGATCATGAAGGACGGCAAACGCGTCGAACGTTCCGGCCTCGTCGGCCCGCGTTTCGAAACACCCGAAGCCGCCGAACAGTACGCGCTCGACTGGGCACAGCAGTGGATCGATCGTGACGAACGCACGCTCGCCGCCGCCGCGCATGACGACACGTTGCATGCGGGAGCATTGCGCCCGGTGTCGCGTCCGATGCCGGCGCCACGGCCTGCGGCAACGTCAGTGTCGGGTCCGGTCGCGGGCGCCGCCGCCGTGCCTGCGCGGACTGCGTCTGCATCCGTGCCTGCACCGTCCGCCGCAAAAGCCGTCACGCAATCCGTCACTGTCGTTCCGGCGAATGGGCACGCTGCCGCGCAAGCGAACGTGAATGCGCGCCGGATTCCGCTTCGCCGTTATCCGGAAAGCACCACGGGCAGCAGTACCGATGACAGCACCACCGGCCGTGACCGTTTCGCGTCGGCTGCCGAATTCATTTCCCACGCGGGATGAGCGCAGGGGACACCCGCGGCCGGTAGCGTTATACCGACCCACGGGATCACAACAACACATCACGCTGTTCCTTCACTGGCGTCCGTAGGTATCGTCGAAGCGCACGATATCGTCTTCGCCGAGATAGGAGCCGGACTGCACCTCGATGATCTCGAGCGGCATCTTGCCGGGATTTTCGAGGCGATGGGTGACGCCCAGCGGAATATAGGCCGACTCGTTTTCGGAGACGATGAAGCGCTCTTCGCCACGCGTGACGAGTGCCGTACCGCGAACGACGATCCAGTGTTCCGCGCGGTGATGATGCATCTGCAACGAAAGACGTGCGCCCGGTTTCACCACGATACGTTTCACCTGGAAGCGCTCGCCCGTATCGACCGAATCGTAGTAGCCCCATGGACGGTGAACCTTGCGATGGTTCGCCGCCTCGGGGCCGTTTTCGGTGCGGATGCGGCCGACCACCTTCTTCACGTCCTGCACGCGCGAACGGTCGGCGACGAGAATCGCGTCCGCGGTTTCCACGACGACCAGATCCTGCGTGCCGACGCATGCGATCAGTCGACCTTCCGAATGCGCGAACGTCGAGGCCGCGCCTTCGAACATCACATGGCCGCGCCCGACGTTCTGGTCCGCGTCTTTCGGCAGGATCTGCCAGATCGCATCCCATGAACCGACATCCGACCAGCCCGCATCGAGCGGCACGACGACGCCCGCGCACACGGACGTATCCGTGTTCAGCCGTTCCATCACGGCGTAGTCGATCGAATTCGACGGCGACGCGCTGAACGCCTCGCGCTGCAGCCGGAAGAAATCACCATCGGTCTTGCCGCCCGCGAACGCCTGCGCGCACGCGGCGTAAATGGCCGGCTGGAAGTGCTTGATCGCGCGGATCCACGTCGACGCACGCATGATGAAGATGCCGCTGTTCCACCAGTATTCGCCCGAACTCACATAGCGCTGCGCCAGTTCGAGATGCGGTTTTTCGACGAAACGGTCGAGCCGCCGCGCATTCGAGGTACCCGCGTCCGGCGCGGCTTCGCCTACGCGGATATAGCCGTAACCCGTCTCCGCGCGCGTGGGCACGATGCCCATCGTCACGATGTGGCCGAGCGCGGCCTGCTGCACGCCCGCGCTCACGCTTGCATGAAAACGCGCGACGTCCGCCACCGCATGGTCCGCGGGCATGATGACCATCAAGCCGTCCTGGGCATCGGCAACGATCGACAGCGCGGCGACTGTCAGCGCCGGAGCGGTATCACGCCCGACCGGTTCGAGAATCAGCTGCGCGGCCTTGCCGCTCACGCGCAGTTGCTCCGCGGTCGTGAAGCGATGCTCCTCGTTGCCGACCACGACCATCTGGTCCGCGACGGGGTAGCCCGCATCGAGCGCGTCGAGACGATGTGTGGTGGACTGCAGCAGCGATTCATCGCCGAGCAGATCGATCAGCTGCTTCGGATGCTGCTCGCGCGACATCGGCCACAACCGGGTGCCGGACCCACCGGCCAGAATCACGGGATGAACTTTGAGTTTCACTGTGGCGGCATTTGAGGACCGAATGTCGACGTCGGGCGCTGCGATGTGCGCTGTCATGCGTGTGCTCCTGAAGGCTGGATCAATGCGTCGAGTTGTATCACGACGTAATTTGCCAATAAAAGAAGCACTAAATTCCTGTTGCTCAAATGTAATAGTGAAATTAATAGCCAATAACGCTTATATGTCCGGGTTATTTACGGGGAAAAATAAAAAATGAAAAAAACCTGTGAAAAAAGAGCCGCTGTATTTTTTTATCGAAAAAATATGGCGAGGGAGCACGCGATGGTGCTTCGAGGTATCTGCCACGGGCCGCTGGAAGATGTGTCCATTTTGCCTGTTTACTGGGCAAAAGGTAATATTTGCGGCAACTATTGCTGATCAAAAAGCAAAAAAATAACGTAACAATTGCCGATACAATTTGAGATATTTTGCCGCCTTGCAACCCGAATTTTAATATCGCTTTATCTATACCTGTACGAGGGTATTCACTCATTCAGGCCAGATATTTCGCTCGACAGGCCGATAGCCGGGATTCGCCGTCATTGCAATGAGCCAATGAACGGGCGCCCGGGCTGAACGGCACGACCGCCTGTCCATGCTGCCCGGTGGGACAGCGCGAATGCAAACAGACACGGACGGAACTTGACTGACGAATCGAGGGGCGACTCATGCTGAGCGTTCTATCCAGGATTATCGACATCGCGATGGTGGGCCTCGGCGCACTGATCGCGGCTGCCGTGTATCACGGGACGTTTGTGTGGCTGAACGACATGCAGAGCGTCTCGCTGCTGTTCAACTGCCTGCTGATGGTCCTGTTCTTTCCTGCGCTCGGGATCTATCAGTCATGGCGCGGCAAGCCCGTGTACGACCTGTTGTGGCGCGTATCGGGCGCCTGGCTGGCCGTCGAGGGCACCGGCATCCTGATGATCTTCAGCCTGCACCGCTCGGACCTGCTGTCGCGCCTGTGGCTCATGTACTGGGCCATCGCGACGATCGTGCTGCTGATGATCACCAAGGCGCTGGTACACGGCGTGCTGAAGGGGCTGCGTCGCGAGGGCTACAACCAGAAGGCGGTGGCGATCGTCGGCGGCGCGCTGTACGGGCGCTTTCTGATCGAGCAGATGAGGAGCCGCCCGGAAGCAGGCTTTAGCCCCGTGATCGTGTTCGATGAACCGGGCGGCCGTCGCGAGAGCGATCGCCTCGAAGCATCCGTGAGCACCGCGAACCTGCCGGCCGAACTCGAAGGCATTCCCGTCGAGCGCGATTTCAACCGGATGGTGCGCGCGATGCGCACACGCGGCATTTGCGAACTGTGGCTCGCGCTGCCGATGTCGCAGGAACGCACGATTCACCGCTTCGTGATGGAGTTTCGCAACGAGTTCGTGAACATCCGCTTCATTCCGGATGTACGCAGCCTGAGTCTTTTCAACCAGCCGGTGGTCGACCTGCTGGGCGTGCCGGCGATCAACCTCGCGGCTTCACCGATCACCGATGTGCGCGTGCTGCCGAAGTTCGTGTTCGACCGCCTGTTCGCGCTCGCGGCGCTCGCCGCGCTGTCGCCGCTGATGCTGGCGATCGCGGTGATGGTGAAGCTGTCGTCGCCGGGGCCGGTGTTTTTCCGGCAAAAGCGCAAGGGCATCGACGGTCACGAGTTCGAGATCTACAAGTTCCGCTCGATGAAAGTGCATGCGGAAACCGCCGGCAAGGTGACCCAGGCGACGCGCGGCGATCCGCGCATCACGGCGGTCGGCGCGTTCCTGCGCAAGACGAGCCTCGATGAACTGCCGCAGTTCATCAACGTGCTGAAGGGCGAGATGTCGGTGGTGGGTCCCCGTCCGCATGCGCTCGAACACGACGACATCTACAAGGACCTGGTGAAGGGCTACATGCACCGTTATCGCATCAAGCCCGGCATCACCGGCTGGGCGCAGATCAACGGCTATCGGGGCGAGACGGACCGCATCGAGAAAATGATGGGACGCGTGAAGCTCGACCTGTACTACATGCAGCACTGGACCTTCTGGCTCGACATCAAGATCGTCGTCCTGACGCTCTACAAGGGTTTCGCCGGTCGCAACGCTTATTGAGCGGACCGCAGTTGCGCAAGACAGGACAGCGAACCGCGGCACATGCGTTTTCTGCTTCTGGAATCTTCAAATTTTCGAGGTGTAACAGATGAATCTGACGATCATTGGTACCGGCTATGTAGGGCTCGTAACGGGCGCGTGTCTTGCCGACATCGGCAACGACGTGCTTTGCCTCGATCTCGATCAGCGCAAGATCGACGTGCTCAACGGCGGCGGTGTGCCGATCCATGAACCGGGCCTGCAGGAAGTCATCGCGCGCAACCGCAAGGCCGGGCGCCTGAAGTTCTCGACCGACATCGAAGCAGCCGTCGCGCATGGCGATGTGCAGTTCATCGCGGTCGGCACGCCTTCGGACGAAGACGGTTCCGCCGACCTGCAATACGTGCTGGCCGCCGCCCGCAACATCGGCCGCCACATGAACGGCTTCAAGGTGATCGTCGACAAATCGACGGTGCCGGTCGGCACCGCGCTGCGGGTGCGCGAAGCGATCGCCGGAGAACTCGCCGCGCGCGGCGAAAAGCACATGTTCTCGGTGGTGTCGAATCCGGAGTTCCTGAAGGAAGGCGCGGCCGTCGAGGATTTCACGCGGCCCGACCGCATCGTCCTTGGCTGCGACGAGGACGTGCCCGGCGAAAAGGCCCGCGAAGTCATGAAACGCGTGTATGCGCCGTTTAACCGCAACCGCGAACGCACGCTGTATATGGACGTGCGTTCCGCCGAATTCACGAAGTACGCGGCGAACGCGATGCTCGCCACGCGCATCTCGTTCATGAACGAACTCGCGAATCTCGCCGACCGCGTGGGTGCCGACATCGAAGCCGTGCGTCGCGGCATCGGCTCCGATCCGCGCATCGGCTATGACTTCCTGTACGCCGGCTGCGGCTACGGCGGATCGTGTTTTCCGAAGGACGTGCAGGCTCTGATCCGCACGGCCGGTGAACACAGCGCCGACCTGCGCATTCTGAACGCGGTGGAAGCCGTCAATCACGACCAGAAGGAAATTCTCGCGCACAAGATCGAGATGCGCCTTGGCGCCGATCTGACGGGCCGCACGTTTGGCGTCTGGGGTCTGGCGTTCAAGCCGAATACCGACGACATGCGCGAAGCGCCGAGCCGCCGTCTGATCGCGGCGCTGCTCGCGCGCGGCGCACGCGTGAAAGCATGGGACCCGGTCGCGATCGATGAAGCGAAGCGCGTGTTCGCGCTCGATCTGCAGCACGCACCGCAGCAACGCGCCCGCCTCGAATTCATGAACGAGGAAATGGACGTCGCGGAAGATGCCGACGCGCTCGTGATCCTGACCGAATGGAAAGTCTTCAAGAGCCCCGATTTCGAAAGTCTCAAGGCGTTGCTGAAGTCGCCGCTGATTTTCGACGGCCGCAATCTGTATGAACCGCAATCGCTGCAGGAACTCGGCATCGAGTATCACGCGATCGGTCGCCAGCCCGCACGGGCCGCGCTCGCGGACGTCACGCCCGCGATGGCAGCACCCGTGCGCGAGGCACAGGTCAGCGGGGCCGCGACCGCGGCCCGCTGAACACGCACACCACTACATCACGGAACCGGTCCATGTTCGCCAACGTTCTCGTCGTCTGCCACGCCAACGTGTGCCGCTCGCCGGCCGCGGAGATGCTGTTCAAGGCCCGCGCGCTGCCCCGTCTGGGCGCGCGCATGGTCTTCCAGTCGGCGGGCATCCGTGCGTTCGACGGCGACGGCATGGACCCCGTCATGCGGCGCCTGCTCGCCGAGCACGGCGTCGCCACCAGCGGACACCGGGCGCGACGCCTGAACCGCCGTCTCGTGCGCGACGCGGATCTGGTGCTCGTCACCGAGCGCGCGCAGGTGAAGGAGGTCGAGGCACTCGATCCGACTTCGCGCGGCAAGGTCTGGCCGCTTGGCAAATGGGAGGACTCCGATGTCGCCGATCCGCATGGCGGACACGAAGCCGGCTATCGGGCAAGTCTCGTGCTCATCGAACACCTGGTCATGGGATGGCTAAAAAAAATATGCTGATGCGAAATCTCACACTCTCTCTGTTGCTGACGCTCTTTCTGTCGGCCTGTGCGACCGCGCCGGGGAATTACCTCGACACGTCGCGGCTGAAGGAAGAACCGCAAAGCGCACCCGCTGAAGACTATCCGGTGCATCTGATCACCGCGCAGGTCGTGATGGATCAGGCGAAGGCCGCCGCCGTGCCGCAGGTGCTGCCGCAATCGCGCTTTGCCGATCCGTCGCAATGGGTCTACCGGATCATGCCGCAGGACATCCTGGGCGTGACGGTATGGGATCACCCTGAACTCACGACGCCTAACGGCAGCACGCTGTCCGCCGGCGGCAACACGACGCAGTCGGTCGGCGCGGTGCTGCAGCAGCCGTACACGACGGCATTGCCGGGCCAGGCCGATCCGTACGGCCAGACCGTCGCCTCCGACGGCACGATCTACTTCCCGTTCATCGGCCGCATCCATGCCGCCGGCAAGACGGTGGGCCAGCTGCGCGACCAGCTGGCCGCGGGCCTGGTGCCCTACATCAAGAACCCGCAGGTGGACGTGCGCATCCTGTCGTATCGCAGCCAGAAGGTGCAGGTGACAGGCCAGGTGAAGACGCCCGGGCCGCTTGCCATCAGCGACGTGCCGCTGTCGCTGGTCGACGCGATCACACGCTCCGGCGGCTTCACTACCGACGCCGACCTGCAGCGCGTGCGCCTCACGCGCAACAAGAAGCTGTACGTACTCGACGCGAACCGCATGCTCGATAACGGCGACGTCTCGCAGAACGTGATGCTGCAGAACGGCGACATCATCAACGTGCCGGACCGCATTGACAGCCGGGTGTTCGTGATGGGCGAAGTGAAGGCGCCGGTGCAGCTGCAGATGATCAAGGGGCGTCTCACGATCGCCGATGCGCTCACGCAGGCAGGCGGCATTCTCGACACCGATGCGAATCCGCGCCAGATCTACGTGATGCGCGGCATGAAGGACCACCCGACGACGCCCGACGTGTATCGCCTGGACATGACGCAGCCGGACGCCATCATGCTGTCCGCGCAGTTCCAGTTGCAACCGATGGATGTGGTCTACGTGGGCACCGCCGCGTCGACAACGTTCAACCGCGTGCTGCAGCAGGTGCTGCCGACCGTCCAGACGTTGTTCTATCTGAAGCAGTTGACGCGCTAGTCGCACATGACCCGCCGACAGCCCGCGAGGCCCGCACGGAACATCGTCGCGGACCGCGCGGGCCCAAGGTGAACCAACCAGGATCGAACTGTGAGCACTCACGCAAACACTCATCTGGCCGGACCGGCCAGGACCGAAGAAGAGGACGTCGTCCTCGGTCAACTGGTGCAGGTGATCATCGACGACATCTGGTGGCTGATCGCCATTGCGCTGTCGATCGTCGCGGTCGCCGTGTTCTATTGCTACGTCGCGAAGCCGGTGTATTCGGCCGATGCGCACGTGCGTGTCGAGCAGTCCGACAACACGTCGCAGGCGCTCACGCAGACGCAGACCGGCGCGAACATCACGACCGGCCAGACGGCGCTGCCGACCGACGCCGAGATCGAAATGATCAAGAGCCGCGGCGTGGTGGCACCAGTCGTCCAGCAGCTGAAGCTGAACTTCAGCGTCGCGCCGAGGATGTTGCCGGTGATCGGCAGCATCGCCGCGCGTCTTGCGACGCCGGGCGAACCGGCGCGTCCGTGGCCGGGCTTCGACCGCTTCAGCGGCTACGCGTGGGGCGGTGAAATCGCCAACGTCGATTACGTCGAAGTGCCGCCCGCGCTCGAAGGTCAGAAGATGATCATGACCGCGCTGGAAAACGGCCAGTTCGAACTCCAGGCGCCCAACGGCTCGCTGCTGCTGCGCGGCCAGACAGGCCAGCCGGCGCAGGGCGGCGGCGTATCGATCCTCGTCAACCGGCTCGTCGCGCGTCCGGGCACGCAGTTCAACGTGATGCGCGCGAACGATCTCGACGCGATTGCGGCGTTCCAGTCGGCGATCAAGGTGTCGGAGCAGGGCAAGGGCACGGGCGTCATCCAGATTTCGCTGGACAACCAGGACCCGCAGCGCGCCGCGGAAATCGCCAACGCGCTCGCGATGTCGTATCTGCGTCAGCACATCGCAAGCAAGCAGGCCGACGCGAGCAAGATGCTCGACTTCCTGAAGAGCGAGGAGCCGCGGCTGAAGGGCGATCTCGAACGCGCCGAAGCCGCGCTGACCGCCTATCAGAGCAAGTCCGGCTCGATCAATGCGAGCGATGAAGCAAAGGTCTACCTCGAAGGCAGCGTGCAGTACGAATCGCAGATTTCCGCGATGCGTATCCAGATCGCGTCGCTCGAACAGCGCTTCGGCAACGATCATCCGATGCTGATCGCCGCGCGCCAGCAGCTCGCCGAACTGCAGGCGCAGCGCGAGAAATACGCTGACCGCTTCCGCAATCTGCCGGCCACCGAAGTGAAGGCCGTGCAGCTGCAACGCGACGCCAAGGTCGCCGAAGACATCTACGTGCTGTTGCTGAACCGCGTGCAGGAACTGGAGGTGCAGAAGGCCGGCACGGGCGGCAACGTGCATATCGTCGATGCCGCGCTGCGTCCGGGTGCTCCGGTCAAGCCGAAGAAGACGCTGATCATCTCGGCGGCGGTAATCCTCGGTCTGATCGTGGGCACCGGTTTCGTGTTCCTGCGCCGCAACCTCTTCAAGGGCATCGACGATCCGGAGCACGTCGAGCGCATGTTCCACCTGCCGGTGTTCGGCCTCGTGCCGATGAGCCCGGAGCAGGCGGTGCTGGAAAGCAGCTTCGAGCGGGGCGGCAACCGTCTGCGCAAGGTGCTGGCGGCGGCCCGCCCGAAGGACGCGACGGTCGAAAGCATGCGCAGCCTGCGCACCTCGATGCAGTTCACGATGATGGATGCGCGCAACCGCATCGTCGTGCTGACGGGCCCGATGCCTGGCGTCGGCAAGAGCTTCCTGACGGTCAATCTCGCGACGCTGCTCGCGCATTCCGGCAAGCGCGTGCTGCTGATCGACGGCGACATGCGGCGTGGCTCGCTGGAACGTTACCTCGGCGGCACGCAGGACAACGGTCTGTCGGAACTGCTGAGCGGCCAGATCTCGCTCGAGGAAGCGATCCGTCATACGGAAACCGAGAACATGAGCTTCATCTCGTGTGGCCACCGTCCGCCGAATCCGTCGGAGCTGCTGATGTCACCGCGTCTGCAGACGTATCTCGACGCGCTTGCGACGCGCTACGACGTGATCCTGATCGACACGCCGCCGGTGCTCGCCGTGACCGACGCATCGATTGTCGCGGTGCACGCGGGCGCCACGTTCCTTGTGCTGCGTTCGGGCATGCATAGCGAGCCCGAGATCAACGATGCGCTCAAGCGCCTGAACAACGCGGGCGTGACGGTGCAGGGCGCGATTTTCAATGCGATGCCGGCGCGCGCGCGCGGCAACTATTCGCGCGGTTATGCGGCGGTGCAGGAATATCTGAGCGCCTGAGCGCACGAAAGGATCCATCATGAAACTCTCCGTACTGGTTCCGACGTTTCGCCGTCCCGCCGATCTCGCGCGCTGCCTCTCCGCGCTCCGGCGCCAGCAGCGCGCGCCGGACGAAGTGATCGTCGTCGTGCGCCCCGACGACGCCGAAACGCTCGCATGCCTGCACGACCCCGCGGTGAAGGGCACCTTGCCGCTGCGCGTAGCGATCGTCGAAACGCCGGGGCAGGTCGCGGCGCTCAATCGCGGGCTGGACGCCGCGACGGGCGACGTGATCGCGATCACCGACGACGACGCCGCGCCGCGTCCCGACTGGGCGCGACGCATCGCCGATGCGTTCTCGAACGACCTGCTGCTGGGCGCGCTCGGCGGGCGCGACTGGGTACACCAGAAGGGCGGCATTCTCGACGATGCACGGCCGCTCGTGGGCAAGCTGCGCGCGTCGGGCAGGATCATCGGCAACCACCATCTCGGCGTGGGCGGAGCGCGCGAAGTCGACCTGCTGAAGGGCGCGAACATGAGCTACCGGCGCGAGGCGATCCGCACGATCCGTTTCGATCCGCGCCTGCGCGGCACGGGCGCCCAGGTTCACAACGACATGGCGTTCAGCATGAGCGTGAAGCACGCGGGCTGGAAGCTCGTGTACGACCCGCAGGTCGCCGTCGATCACTTTCCCGCCGAACGCTTCGACGACGACCGCCGCGACGCGCAGACGCTGCAGGCCGTGCGCAACGCCGCGTACAACCTGCACCTGATCCTGCGCGACCATCTGCCGCCGCTGCGGCGCGAAGCCGCCTGGTGGTGGTACACGCTCGTCGGCACGCGCGTGTATCCGGGCATGGCGCATGCGGTGCTCGCACTGGCCTCGAAGCGCGGCCGCGCGACGCTGTCGCGCTGGCGCGCCGTGCGTACCGGCGCGCACGAGGCGCGACGTACGGCCTCCTGATCGCCGCGCGCGCCGAAGTCCTTCATAACAAGCCCGGAGTTACTGCATGAGTGCGACCCACGTCCACGTCCATCTGTTTTACGGCGCCGACCCGCGTTTTTACCGCAAGGGCGACGACATCGGCTGCCTGTACGGTTATCACCATGCCGAATCGGATGAGTTCGCGCTGAGCTATTCGCAGGACGCCCGCGAGCGTTTGCCGATGCGGCTCCTGCGTCGTGGGCTGAAGGCCGTGCTCGGCTTCGACTTCATTCACACGCTGCGCAATCGCGACGAAATCATGCGTTCCGACGTGGTGTGGACGCATACGGAACACGAATATCTTTCGGTGGCGCTATTGCTGCTGCTCAGGCGCCGGCAGAAACGCCAGCCGCTATTGCTCGCGCAGAGCGTGTGGCTGCTCGACAAATGGCCGGACTACGGTGTGCTGCGCCGCTGGGCGTATCGCAAGCTGATCGCGCGCGCCGATGTGCTGACGACACTCGCTTCCGAAAACGCGTTGTTGTGCCGCCGTTACCTCGATCGCGACGCCGTGCATGTCTACTATGGCCTGAATACCCGCGATTTCCCGGTGCGGGAACCGGTTGCATGGCAGCCGCACACGCCGGTGCGTATCGCCGCGATCGGCAACGATCGCGACCGCGACTGGGAAAGCCTCATCAGTGCCTATGGCAACGATGCGCGCTACACGGTCAGGCTGGCGACACGCCGGCGCATTCCATCTTCGCTGCACGCTTCGAACGTCGAGATCGCGCCTGCCGCCGGCCTGAAGAAGCAACGTGAACTGTACGACTGGGCCGATGTGATCGTCGTGCCGCTACGGCCGAATACGCACGCGTCGGGCATCACCGTGATGCTCGAAGCCGCGGCGCTCGGCAAGCCGATGATCGTTACCGATGTCGGCGCGTTGAGGGACTACTTCACCGATGCGCAGGCCGCTTATGTGCCGCCGTTCGATCCGGAGGCGCTGCGTCAGGCGGTCGCCCGGCTCGTCGCCGCGCCCGGCGACGCGTTGCGTCAGGCGCAGGCCGCCGCGCGTCAGCTGACCACGCGCGAACTCACCACCGAGCAGTTCGCGCAGCAGCACGTGCGCATCACGCGTGAACTGATGCGCCGGCGCGCGGCGCCGCGTGGCCGCTCCGGCGACGACGCGCGGCGCCGCGCGGGCGGCAGCAGCGTGCAACCCGCGCAGCCCGTGCAACCGCAGTCGCGGCATCAGGCCGGCAGGGGGCGATGACGATGGCTGTCGCACGCGCCCAGATCGACGAGCGCCCGTCGCGCTTTTTCAGCGGCGAGCGCAAGGCATGGCTGCCGCAGGCGCTGCTGTGGCTTGTCACGGCCGTGCTGATCGGCGCGCATCAGGGCACCGTGCTGACGCTTGCGTTCCCCGTGCTCGCGATTCTCACGGGATTCTGGCTGTACTTCAAAAGCCCCGCGCGGTACGTCGGTTTCATGTGGTGGCTGTGGTTCCTGAGCCCCGAGGTACGCCGTCTCGCGGACTGGTCGAAAGGCTCGTTCACACCGACGAGCCTCATCCAGGTCGCGCCGCTCGCCGTCACGATGATCAGCGGACTCTCGCTGCTGCGTTTTTATCCAGTGCTCGCGCAGCGGCGTGGCTTGCCGGTGCTGCTGATCCTCGCGGGTCTCGCGTACGCGTTTCTGATCGGCGTCGTGTCGAGCGGGCCGCTCGCCGCGCTGTACGACCTCGCGAACTGGATCTATCCGGTACTGATCGGTTTTCACATCATGGCGCACACGCGCCAGTACCCCGAATACCGCGAGGTGATCGTCAATACGTTCATCTGGGGCATGCTCGCGATGGGCGCATACGGTCTCGTGCAGTTTTTCATCATGCCGCCGTGGGACGTCATGTGGATGCTCGGTTCGCAGATGAACTCGCAGGGCGACGCCGTGCCGCTCGGCGTGCGCGTGTTCAGCACGATGAATTCGTCCGGTCCGTTCGCGCTTGCGATGATGGGCGCGATGGTGTTCGTGATGGCCGCGCAGCACCGGGTGCGCTGGATCGCGGGCGCGCTCGGCTTTATCGCGTTCGCCTTGAGCCTCGTGCGCTCGACGTGGGGCGGCTGGGTCGTCGCGCTGCTGATCCAGCTCGTCAAATCCAACAATCGCATACGCGTGCGGATTATCGCGACCGCCGTGCTGCTCGCGGGGCTGTGCGTGCCGCTGCTGGCCGTCGGCCCGGTCGCGGAACGCATGCAGACGCGCCTGGAAACCCTCGTCAACCTCAACGACGACACCAGCTACGCGGCGCGTAACGAGTTCTACGCGACGTTCGCGAAAACCGCGTTCACCGACGTGCAGGGTGAAGGGCTCGGCGCCACCGGCACGTCGACCAGACTGTCGAGCGACAGCGGCGGCGAACTCGGCAAGTACGGCAACTTCGACAGCGGTGTGATGAACATTCCGTTCGTGCTCGGCTGGCCCGGCACGCTGCTCTACATGTCGGGCATCCTGTGGCTGCTGATGCGCGCCGTGCTGGCCTCGTTCGCGCTTCACGACGACAAGTTCGCGGGTGCGTGCCTGAGTCTCGGGCTTGCGTGTTTCTCGATGCTGGTCTTCACCAATTCGCTCGTGGGCACGGGCGGCTTGCTCCTGTTCATGAGCTTCTTCTCGATTCTGTCCTCGGCGCACTGGCAAAAGCTGAACCGCAGGCGGAATCTCATTCTCCATGGAGGGCACTGAGTGAGAGTCGCCATCGTCACGCACGTCGTGCGTCATAACGACGGTCAGGGACGCGTCAACCATGAAATCGCGCGCGCGGCCCTGGATGAAAATATCGCGGTGACCCTCATTGCTTCGCACGTCGCGCCGGAACTGCTGGCGCATCCGGACGTGCGCTGGATCCCGGTACGGATCGGCAAATGGTGGCCGTCGAACCTGCTCCGCCAGCAGGTGTTTGCGTTAAAGAGCGCATGGTGGCTGCGCCGGCATCGTCGTGAATACGACGTCCTGCATGTGAACGGTTTTATCTCGTGGATCGCGGCCGACGTCAACACCGCGCACTTCGTGCACAGCGGCTGGTTCGGCAGCAGGTACTACCCGTTCGGGCTCGCGAAGGGCGTATGGTCCGCGTACCAGTTTCTCTACACGGGCATCAACGCGCGGCTCGAACGCTGGGCCTACCGGCGCTCGCGCGTGATCACGGCCGTCTCGCAGAAGGTCGCCGACGAAATCCGCGCGATCGGGCTCACGCCGCGCAACCGCATCGATGTGATCTATAACGGTGTCGATACGCAGGGCTTCGCGGCCGCCACGGGCGATCGCGCGAAATTCAACCTGCCGGCCGACGCGTTCCTGCTGCTCTTTGTCGGCGATCTGCGCACGCCGCGCAAGAACCTCGGCACGGTGCTCAGGGCGTTGAAGGAATTGCCCGAGCACGTGCAGATCGCGGTCGCCGGTTATCTGCCGGGCAGCCCGTATCCGGACGAGGCACGCGCGCTCGGCGTCGAGCACCGCGTGCATTTTCTCGGACTCGTGAACGAGATGCCGGTGCTGATGCATTCGGTCGATGCCTTCGTGTTTCCGTCGCGCTATGAGGCGATGAGTCTGTCGCTGCTCGAGGCGATGGCCGCGGGTCTGCCGGTCGTCACGGCGCGTACGGCAGGGGGCGCGGAGATCATCACGCCCGAGTGCGGCATCGTGCTCGAAGATCCCGACGATCCCCATGCGCTCGCCGGTGCGATTGCGCGCCTCGCCGCGTCCGACCCGGTATGCCGCGCGATGGGCCGTGCCGCCAGCGAACTCGCGAACGGCTTCGGCTGGGCGCGCATGGCGCGCCAGTACATCGACCTGTACCGGCAGATCGTGGGCCGCCGCAACGAACCGCGCAACGCGGGCAGCACCGAAGGCGAAGTCGTGCGCACGCCCGTGCTCGCGCACCGGGAGACGGCCGAATGAATCACGTACCGGTCATCCCATTCATCGCCACGCTGGCTGCAGCGCGTCGTTGCAGTCATGTTCAACAATAACCAGGGAACAGCCATGACAACCCGTTCAATCAAATCGCTGCAAATCGGCATGCACTGGTTCCCCGAGCGCGCCGGCGGGCTCGACCGCATGTACTACTCGCTCGTCGGCGCGCTGCCGGGCGCGGGCGTTGCGGTACGGGGCGTCGTCGCGGGCTCGCCGCGTGTCGCCGAGGATACCGATGGCGCGATTCGCGGCTTCGGCCCGGCTGCGCAGTCGCTGCCGCGACGTCTGATGGCCGCGCGCCGTGCGCTGCGCGATGCGATCGGGATCGAGCGGCCCGATGTGATTTCGTCGCACTTCGCGCTGTACACGTTTCCGGGTCTCGACGTCACGCGCGGCATTCCGCAGGTCTCGCATTTTCAGGGACCGTGGGCCGATGAAAGTCACGTCGAAGGCGCCGATTCGCTTGGCCAGCGTGCAAAGCGCTATCTGGAGCAGGCCGTGTATGCGCGTTCGTCGCGCCTGATCGTGCTCTCGGAGGCGTTCGGCAAGATCCTGACGTCGCGCTATGGCATCTCGCCGGAGCGCATTCGCGTCGTGCCGGGTTGCGTGAACGTCGAACAGTTCAACCTGCCGGTGTCGCCCACGGAAGCGCGGCTCAAGCTTCAGTTGCCGCTCGGACGTCCGATCGTGCTGGCGGTGCGGCGACTCGTGCGCCGCATGGGACTGGAAGATCTTGTCGACGCGGTGAAACTTCTCAAACGCCGGCAGCCGGACGTGCTGCTGCTGATCGCGGGCAAGGGCCGGCTCGAAGCGGAGCTGCAGGCGCGTATCGACGAAGCCGGTCTCGCGGACAACGTCAAGCTGCTGGGCTTCGTTCCCGACCAGCACCTCGCCTCGCTGTATCGCGCCGCGACGATCAGCGTCGTGCCGACGGTGGCGCTCGAAGGGTTCGGGCTGATCACGGTGGAGTCGCTCGCGTCGGGCACGCCGGTGCTCGTCACGCCAGTAGGCGGATTGCCGGAAGCGGTTGCGGGGCTGTCGCAGGATCTGGTGTTGCCGGCCACCGGCGCCGCGGCGATCGCGGAGGGTCTCGCGGCCGCACTCGACGGCTCGCTCAAGCTGCCGGACGCCGACGCATGCCGTGCGTACGCGCGTGAGAACTTCGACAATGCGGTGATCGCGAAGCGCGTGGCTTCGGTGTATGACGAAGCGATTGCCGCGGGCGTGGTCCATTAGGGCGCTTCGATACGCCTGAAAAAAATGCCACGGCAGACCGTGGCATTCAGACCGCTAACAAAGCCCCCAAAGCCTGGCCATGCGTCAGGCTTTGTCGTTTAGCTAGTGATAGTCCTCTTCGCGTTGATGCCGTATAGCGAGAATCGTCACCGTGGTGTCGTCCTCGATCTCGAACAAGGCGACATATCCAGCGCTCCCAAAGCTTACGATCAGCTCCCGCAGGAACGGATTGGCAGGATCGGCCTTGCGACAGGAGAAGGGAAACGCGCTGAGGACTTCAGTGCTCTTGCGGATGACTTCAATGGCCCGCCCGGCCGAAGCCATGTCATGTTCGAGCATGAGGCCGTACAGTCGCCGCAAATCAGCGCGCGCGGCACTGGTATAGCGCACGCGATAACTCAACGGTTGCCCTCGCGCACCTTCGCGGCAGCCAGCATGTCCTCAAGCCCGGCATGCACTTCGTCTGCGTCGAAGTACTCGCCCGTTCGGCGCGCCTCGTCCCTTGCAGCCAGCCCGCGTGCAATGAATTCCTTTTGCATCTGACGGCGAGCGACATTGGCACGCAGCGATTCTTCTGCAAACGACGACAGGCTTTCCCCCTCGAGCAACACGCTTTCGGCCGCTTCACGCAGCCTCGGATCCACCCGCAGGGAAGGGATGGTGGCGGTTTTCATGGGCTCACTCCGTGCGTTGCAATTGCGATGCGAAGATTGTACGCCGTTGAGACGCAAATGCAACGCAGCGGCATCCGGAACGCGACGCCGCGTTAGAACGTCTGGTGATGTTCATTGCGCGCGAGATCAGCGGCCACCATCATCTGGCACAGCTGTTCGAGCGTGGTTTCGGGTTTCCAGCCCAGTTTTTCACGAGCCTTGTCCGCGCAACCGATCAGCAGATCGACTTCGGCCGGCCGGTAGAACTTCGGGTTCACTCGCACGAGCGTCTTGCCGGTCGCGACGTCGATGCCGGTTTCCTGCTCGGCCTTGCCGGACCACTCGAGCTGGTAGCCCGCCGCCGCGAACGCCATGCGCACGAAGTTGCGCACGGTTTCGGTACGGTTCGTGGCCAGCACGAACGTATCCGGCTCGTCGGCCTGCAGCATGCGCCACATGCCTTCGACGTATTCGAGCGCGAAACCCCAGTCGCGTTTCGCGTCCATGTTGCCGAGTTCGAGCGCGTCCTGCTTGCCGAGCCTGATCTTCGCGACGGCATCCGTGATCTTGCGCGTGACGAATTCGCGGCCACGCAGTGGCGATTCGTGATTGAACAGAATGCCGCTGCTCGCAAAGAGTCCATACGACTCGCGATAGTTGATCGTCGACCAGTGCGCGAACAGTTTCGCGACGCCGTACGGGCTGCGTGGATAGAACGGTGTGTCCTCGCGTTGCGGGACGGCCTGCACCTTGCCGAACATTTCCGACGTCGACGCCTGGTAAAACCGCGTTTTCGGATTCACGATGCGGATGCCTTCGAGCAGGTTCAACGCGCCGACACCCGTCACTTCAGCGGTCGTGATGGGCTGGTCGAACGACACGCCCACGAAGCTCTGCGCGGCGAGGTTGTACACCTCGTCGGCCTGCGCGGCGATGAGCAGACGCATCGTCGAACCGAGGTCCGTCAGGTCGTGTTCGACAAGCGACAGGTTCGGATGGTCGAGCACACCGAGTTCTTCCATGCGCCAGAAGTTGACGGAACTCGTGCGGCGGTAGGTGCCGGTAACGCGATAGCCCTTGTTGAGCAGCAGTCTCGTCAGATAGGCGCCGTCCTGTCCGGACACGCCCGTGATGATCGCCTTGCGTGGAGTGCTCATGGATGATCCTTCAGGGTAGTGAGATTCATTGATAAGAGGCGTGAACGGCATTGCCGCTGTCGAGCATCTGTCGCACCAGCGGGTCGAGCACGTTGAAATCCTGTCCCGCCTTGATCCGGTAAAGCGCGGGTTTCGGATGCGCGCCATCGGACATCATCGATTTCCAGTCGGGCAGCGCGCTGATGTACGCAAACTGGTCGACGAGCGGCACGTGCTGCTCGGCGGCGACACGACGCGTCATCGAGGCCATCGCCGCGAGTTTCGCGTTCAGATGGCCGTCGGGCATCGGATTCGACGTTTCCAGCACGACCTCCTTGCCGAGCGCTCGCGCGGTCGCGACGAGATCGCTTTCCGCTGCATGAAACTGCTCGGGCGTCTGGCCCTGCATGACTTCGTTGATCCCGTAGTTGATCGTCACGATCCGCGCGCGCGAGGCCGCGAGCCGCGTTTTCCACGGCGTGCCGCGGCCGCGCTCCGTGCCGTCGCGCAACTGCGATGCGGTCGTGCTGCCAACGCCATGGTTGACGACCGAGACGCGCCGGCCGTGCGCAGCCTGCAACGCGTCCTGCAGATACGTGACGGCGTTCTGCGCCTGGGGGCCGCAATGGCCGTCGCTGCACGAGATGCCGAGCGTTGTCGAATCGCCGTACGCCTCGATCAGCACGTCCTGCTGCGCGGCGCTGGCCGGCCGCACACAGGCCCACATCGCGAGCGCGGCGACGATCAGGGCACGGACAGTGGCGGGCAGTGACGCGGCGGCTGGGCTCATGGTGGTTCGATGTCGAAGTTGAGCGCGGCGCGTTCTCAGGTCCGCGATCCGGCGGAACCGCTCTGGGCGGATACCGTTCGCGTGCTCGCACGACCCGCGGCCGACCCGGCAATCAGACGCCGTTCGAACGCGAACCACGTGAGCGTGGCATAGGCCAGCGTGATGGCGAGCGCAAGCGCGGCGGTGACATAACGATTCAGTTCAAGCGGCCACAGCATGTAAAGCACGGTCAGATGAATCAGGTAAATCGTGTAGCTGACCGTGCCGATATAGACGAGCACCGGATGCGACAGGACCTGCTTGACGATACCCCTCGACTGCAACGCGATCACCAGCGCCGATGTGCACAGCACGAGCGATATGCTGTAAAGGCAGGCGTTCGAAAGCGGCGTGTTCTCCGCGCGAAAGCGCGGGAAATGCAGATGCAGCGCGGCGAGCACGGCCAGCGCCGCAAAGAGCGCGAACACGGCGGGCAGCCGGAAACGTTCGAGCGCATTGCGATCGCGCCGCACCGCCACCGCGAGCAGCGCGCCCGCCGACAGCAGATCCATGCGGAACGGCGTGAGGTAGTAGATCGGCCAGAACGTGTCGAAACACGGCGTCGCGACGGCGCGCAACAGCGGCACGAGCACGATCAGGGCGGCGGCGAGGATCGCCAGCGCGCGCTGCGACAGCAGCAGGACCGCGAACGGCCACACGATGTAAAACTGCTCCTCGACGGCGAGCGACCACAGCACGTTCAGGCTGTCGTGGCCGCTTTGTCCGAGCGCGTCGCCGATGTTCGTCGCGAAAAATGCATACCACTGCCAGTGCTGCGCCCAGCCGAGCCCGAACACGAGCGAAGAAACGAGCATCAGCAGCAGATAAGGCGGCAGGATGCGGCGAATCCGTCGCGAGTAGAAATAGCTGAAATACGACTGCTGGCGCGCCTTGCGTTCCAGCAGGATGCCGGTGATCAGAAAGCCGCTCAGCACGAAAAACAGATCGACGCCCATCCATAACGGCGCCCTGAGCGCATGCTGGGCAAACACGGCAAGAACCGCGACGGCACGCAGTCCGTCGAGCTGGGGGATGCGACGGGAATGGGAGGGCGAGGCGGACTGTACGCTTGCTGTCATGAACCATCCGGAAAGGGCGCGTTGTAAGCCGCACGCACGAAGACACCCTGTGTGCAACGGGAAGTGCCATTCATTCTAGGGAAAATAAACTGATGAAAAAACGAATACAAAACTGATAAACCGAAACAATGGAATCAGAATGTAATCAAACAGGCCGGAGATGCGCTTTTCATGCGGATCCACTCACTGGATGCGGGCTGGCGCGCACATGAAGGCGCGCGGTCTTGCGGAAAAAACGGCCGTTTTATGACGGATCGCCTTGCATGCCGATTACGTGACCTGATTCGCGCGCGAAAATCAACCAGAACGGATATCAGCGAATATTCCCTGAATATTTTTGAATTATTTTCGATTTTCATCGGCCCGGATTTCCCGGGTAAGGTGAACCGGTGAAAACGACCTGCTTCGATCGCGCGCGATCCGCGCCGTGAACGGCCCCTGACCGGAGGATCTGTATTGCCGCGTTCGCTGTCTGCCAGTCTTGTGACAAAGCGTCTGTGCGCGCTGCTGTTCTGGGTGTCGCTGGCATCGTGCCCGCTGCATGCCGAAAACGTGCTGAACGTGAAGACGTCGTGGATCGGCAACACGTTCGGTTTCGGCAACGGCACGTGGATGCAGATCGACATCGCCGCGATCGCGGTTTCGCCCGATGGCAAGGTGTACACCAACGCGATCTGGGACGAGAGCGGCGCCGAGGCGAGCATCTATCAGAACGGCAAGGTGCTCGGTGTCGCGGGCGACACGCACGGCTGGGGCAACCTGGGCGGCACGGCCGTCGCGATCAATCACAAGTACGAGTTTCTGGCTGTCTCGGTCGGCAATGAGCGCGGCCATCTGGTTTCGCCCGGCGTGTGGCCGGAGAAGGGCAAGCAGTGGTACGGCGTGTCGCGCCGCGAGATCGCCGACCCGAAACGCAGCGCACCGTTTCACAGCGGCGCCAACGTATCGCTCGCGCTCGATCCGCGCGCACGGCTCGCGGCCAGCTTTCTGATGGTGAACGAAGTGCCGTCCGACCAGAAGGCGGAGATCGACGGGCTCGCCGCGACCGACACCACGCTCTACGTGTCGAACACCGCGCGTGACCGCATCGAGGTCTACGACGCCGAATCGATGTTGCGGAAAACGACGTGGAGCGTGCCGGAACCGGGCCGGATTGCCGTCGCGCCGGACGGGACGCTCTGGGTATTGAGCGGCCCGCCTGGCGACCGTACGCGGCGCGTGCTGCATTACACGGCCGATGGGCAGCGTCTGAACGACACGTTGCCGCTGCCGGACGATACGGTGGTCGCGGACGTCGCGGTCGACGGCCAGGGTCGCGTACTGATAGCCGACAACGGTCCGCGTCAGCAGGTGCTGTTTTTCAGCCGCACGAATGGCCGCTATACGGCGAGCGGCACGCTTGGCGAACGTGGCGGCATTTTTTCCGGCGTCTCCGGCAGACCGGGGCCGCAGCGCTTCAATGGCCTGACGGGCGTAGGCGTCGATGCGCGCGGCAACGTGTACGTGTCGTGCAATGGTGTCGGCCCGATACGCAAGGTGATCGCGGCGAATCTGGGTGCGACGCTCGAGAGCTACGCGCCGGATGGGCGCCAGCTATGGCAGTTGCAGGGGCTGCTGTTCGTCGATGGCGCGTGGATGGATCCGTCGCGGCCCGACAGCGTCTACACCGGCAACAAACGGTTCGAACTCGATCTGTCGAAGCCGGCCGGTCAGGACTGGAAATACGTGGGCTTTCTGTCGAACCGCTTCAGGTATCCGGAAGACCCGGTGTTTACCGTGGCCGAGTGGCCGGGTCTGCCGATCGCGCGCAGGCTGAAGGGGCATACGTTCCTGTTTCTCACGGACATGTACGCGGATCACCTCAAGATCTATCGCTTCGACGCGGCGCACGATGGCGAGACGGCGATTCCTTCGGGATTCATCGCCGGCAGGCCGAAGGCCGTTGAACACGTGCCGAATGCGCCGCCGGGCGGCGACTGGATCTGGCGCGATACGAACGGTAATGGCCGTTTCGATGCGAACGAGTTCTCGCCGGACAACACCGGCGCGAAACTGCCGGGCGGGTGGGGCTGGTGGGTCGATTCAGCCGGCGACATCTGGCGCGCGCGCGACACGAAGGGCATTTTCCGCCTGCATTTCGGCGGGCTGGACGCGAAGGGCAACCCGATCTACGCGTGGTCGAACATGACGACGTACCCGGTGCCCGCGCCGTTCACGGAATTACGCCGCGCCGTGTATGACGCGGCCACCGACACAATGTACGCGTCGGGCTATACGGCGGATCTCGGCGTGGACCGCGCGTTCTGGAAGGACGCGGGCCGCATGCTGGTGCGTTACGACAGGTGGTCGTCGGGCAAGCCGGTGCAACGCTACGCCATCACGCTGCCATGGGAAACGAAGGCGAAGCCGGTTTCGACGATCATGGGCTTCACGGTTGAAGGCCAGTACATCTTCGCTGTCGAACCCGTCGGGACCGTTCACGTGTACGACAGGGACTCCGGTCGCGAAGTGGGTATTTTCCGGCCTGGTCCGGAAGTGGGCCGCGCATCGGGCTGGGTCGACGTGCCGAACGGCATCAGCGCATTCAGGCGCGGCGATGGCGAATACCTGATCTTCGTCGAGGAAGACGCGCGCGGCAAGGTGTTGATGTATCGCTGGAAGCCCGCCTGACACAAAAGTGTTTTAAGGCCTTGATCAGGGCATTTTCGTCGCCTTCGAGCGGATTATTTTCCGGGCGTTCAACAAGGTCAGCGGTCATTTTTTACGTGCTCTACTCGAAACATCTCCCGGCGCGCGAGCGGCGGACGCAATACTGACTCAAAGGCATTTGATGGAAAAAGGCATCCTCAAGAACGTAGCGATCAATTTTTGCGGACTGGTGCTGCCGACTTTCGTTTCGCTCGTGACAGTGCCTGCCTACATCAGGGCGCTGGGCGTGGAACGCTACGGCGTGATCAGTCTCGTGTGGACGCTGATCGGCTACTTCGGGGTTCTCGATCTCGGCATGAGCATGGCCGCGCAGAATCACATCTCGAAGGCGCGCGCCTCGAACGACGATGCAGAATGCGCGCGGGTGTTCTGGAGCGCGTTCTGGCTCAATCTCGGCACCGGCATCATCGGCGGCCTCGTGATCTACTTCGGCGCGTTCATCTACACCGCGTATTTCACGCGCGTGTCGCCGGCGTTGCAGCACGAGGTGTATATGGCGCTGCCGTGGCTCGCCGTCGCGATTCCGATTGCGAACGTCTCGTGGGTATTTGCCGGCTCGATCAACGGGGCGGAACGCTTTGGCATCTACAACACGAACCAGACAATCGGCACCTTCCTGTTCCAGCTGCTGCCGCTTGCCGCTGCGTGGTTCATCGCACCGAACCTGCAAAGCGTGCTGGCCGCGGCGGTGGTCGCGCGGCTTCTGGCCGCGGTGCTGCTAGGGTACTCGACGCTCAAGGTGCTCGGCATCCGCCGCATCCAGCCGCCGCAACTCAAGGTCGCCAGGGGCCTCTTCAACTTCGGTGGCTGGATGCTCGTGACGAGCATGACGAACATGGTCTCCGATTCGCTCGACCGCATGATGCTCGGGACAGCAATGGGCGCGCGCTTCGTCACGTACTACACGGTGCCGCAAAACCTGGTCTACCGGCTCAACATCGTTTCGACGGCGGTGGTGCGTACGCTGTTTCCCCGCCTGTCCGCCGTACGCCGCGATCACGCGGACGTGCTCGCGCAACAGGCACTCGAATTTCTCAACGCGGTATTCACCCCCGTTGCGATCGTCGCGATCTTCGGGCTTGAACCGTTTCTGCACCTGTGGGTGGGCGCTGAACTTGCACGCGAAGCGGCACCTGTAGGCCGCATTCTCGTGTTGAGTGTATGGCTCATCGGGCAGGCGAACGTCACGCGCGTATTGATCCAGTCGCAGGTCAACCCTGCCGCGGCAGCCAGGGTCGCGCTCGTCGAACTGCCGCTCTTCGCAGGCGGCCTGTGGTTCGGCATCGCGCATTTCGGCCTGACCGGTGCGGCGGTGATCGTGGCCGCGCGCTCGCTCTTCGATTACGCGGTGCTGTTGTGGCTCTCGGCGATCCGCGCCCGCCCCATCTGGCTCGACATGTTGCCGCATCTCGTCTTTCTGCTGGGCAGCCTGTATATCGCTGGTTTCCTGTCGAGCTTCGTGACAGCGCTCGCCGCGGGCGCGCTCATCGTGCTCGCGAATACCGGCTGGTCTCTCACGATGACGCCAGCAGTGCGCGGGCTTGCCCGCTCGCTGCTGCTGCGACTGAACCCGAGGAAAAGCGCATGAACCAAGACGTTCTCGACGAACCCGTCCTGCGCGCGAACCCTGACGTACCTGCCGCGCCCGGCGCGCTGCTGCCTGCGCCGCGCCTGGAACTGCAACTGCCGGCGCGCCGCCCGCCGCGCCCGGGCAAGCCGGTTCGCGTCGCGATCGTGCATGACTGGCTCGTCACCTACGCGGGCGCCGAGCGCGTGCTCGAACAGATCATCGCGTGCTTTCCGGATGCGGACCTGTTCAGCCTCGTCGACTTTCTCGACGACCGCTCGTTCATCCGCGACAAGCCGGTGACCACGTCGTTTATCCAGAATCTGCCGCTCGCGCGCACGAAGTACCGCGCGATGCTGCCGTTGATGCCGCTTGCGATCGAGCAGCTCGACGTGTCCGCCTACGACGTCGTGATTTCCAGCAGCCACGCTGTCGCGAAGGGTGTGCTGACGGGCCCGGATCAGGTTCATATCAGCTACGTGCATTCGCCGATCCGCTATGCGTGGGATCTGCAGCATCAATACCTGAAGCAGTCGAACCTGATCAGCGGTCCGCGTTCCGCCCTCGCACGGCTGATTCTTCACTACATACGCAACTGGGATGTCCGCACGTCGAATTCGGTGGACGAATTCGTCGCCAATTCGGCGTTTATCGCGCGGCGTATCAGGAAGGTCTATCAGCGCGATGCGCAAGTCATCTTTCCGCCTGTCGACGTCGACGCGTTTCTCGTCAGCGAGCACAAGGAAGATTTTTATCTGACCGCTTCGCGGATGGTGCCGTACAAGAAGATCGACCTGATCGTCGAGGCATTCGCAAAGATGCCCGCGCGACGTCTCGTCGTGATCGGCGACGGTCCCGACATGCAGAAGATCCGCGCGAAGGCAACGCCGAACATCGAGATCATGGGTTACCAGCCGTTCGCCGTGCTGCACGACCAGATGCGTCGCGCGAAGGCGTTCGTGTTTGCCGCCGAGGAGGACTTCGGCATCTCGGTGGTCGAGGCGCAGGCCTGCGGCACGCCGGTCATCGCCTACGGCAAGGGCGGTGCGCTCGAAACGGTGCGCGACCTGTATGACGCGAGGCCCACGGGCATGTTCTTCGACGAACAGACCACCGCGTCGATCATCGCGGCCGTCGAGCAGTTCGACGACAACATCGGACGTTTTTCGCCTGCGGATTGCCGCGCGAACGCGGAGCAGTTTTCGGCGACCCTGTTCCGTGAGCGTTTCTTCGAGCACGTCAGGGAGAAAGTCCCGGCGCTGCGCCATGCGACGCTGCCGCCGTGCAATTGCGCGCCGCCTTCGGACAGTGCGCTCAAGGCCGGCAGCATCGGCGTGCTCGCGATCGATCAGAGCGGCGTGCTGGGCGGCGCCGAGCTGTCGCTGCTCGAAGTCGTCAAGACGCTGCGCGCGCGCATCCAGGTCGCGCTTTTCGACGATGGTCCGTTTCGCACCGCACTCGACGAAGCCGGCGTCGCGGTAGACGTGCTCGACGCCGGTGCGCTGCGCCACGTGCGCAAGCAGGGCGGCAAGCTGCCGAAGGCTTCGGCGCTGATGGGTCTTGCCTCGCTCGTGCGTGCCGTGACGGCATGCGCGCGTGACGCCGACGTGATCTACGCGAACACGCAGCGCGCGATGGTGATTGGCGCGATGGCCGGCAAACTTGCGCGCAGGCCAGTGGTCTGGCATCTGCGCGATATCGTCAGCGCGCAGCACTTTGGCCGCAAGCAGCTGGCGATCATCAAGTGGTGCGCGAAGTTCGGGCTTGCGCATGTGATCGCGAATTCGGAGGCTTCAGCGCGGGCGTTTTCCGGGCTGACCGGCTTCGACAGGAAACGGATCGACGTTGTGTTCAACGGCATTTCCGCGGCGCCGTTCGACGCGTTGCGCGGTGTGCCGCAACGTACCTTGCGCACGCGGCTGGGATTGCCGCAGGACGCGTTTCTGGTCGGCTCGTTCAGCCGCCTCGCACACTGGAAGGGCCAGCACGTCCTGCTCGAAGCGATGGTGCACGATCCGCGCATGCATGCGGTGTTCGTCGGCGCGGCGCTCTTCGGCGAAGACGATGAATACGAAGCCGGCCTGCATGCGTTCGTCGAAGCGAACGGTCTTGCCGAACGTGTGCATTTTCTCGGATTCCAGCACGATGTCGCGGCCTGCATGTGCGCGGTGGATGTCGTCGCGCATACGTCGATCACGCCGGAGCCGTTTGGACGCGTGATCGTCGAAGGCATGCTCGCGCTGCGTCCGGTGGTTGCCGCGCGCGCGGGCGGCGTGCTTGAAATCGTCGAAGATGGCGTGGACGGATTGCTGTGCGAACCGGGCGATGCAGGCGCGCTTGCCAGAACGCTCGCGAACCTTCAGACGGACGTTGCGCTGCGCGAACGGATCGTCGCGAACGGTCATCGCACGGCAGTGCAGCGCTTTGGTACGGCGAACTATGTCGCGGGCGTCGAGCGCATTCTGAAGAACGTGGCAGGACAGGCGGCCAAGGGCAGGAAGCTGAAGAAAGCAGCCGTCGCGTAGAGCGCGGCGTTACTGTTGCTGTGAAACCGGCCGCATCAGCGGCCGGGTACGGAACAGGGAAACAACAGGAAAGCGGCGTCTGCTCAGGTCCGGGCATGCGCCGTTTTTACCTTGGGCTTGAGACTTGCCGACCACTTCATCGCGGGCAGTTCGACGAGACGGTAAAACACCCACGCGAACGGAATGGCGAGCAGCAGGAACGCGAACGAAGGCCAGATCGCGACCTGTAGCGACGAATGAAGCACCAGCGCCGACAGCAACACGAACAGCGGCAGGTGGACGACATAGAGCGAAAAACTGAAATCGCCGAGGCGCGACAGCAGCGGAAAACGCGGGGCGTTCGACTCGGGACGATCGAGCGCCTTCAGCAGATAGCACGCGAAACCGGCGGCCCACAGCTGGAACGCTGCGTATTGCCCGAAGTGAAACCCAACGATGCCGGCGAGGGTGAACGCCGCCGCGCCGGCATAAAGCCACCGCGAACGTGAGCCTGCACGGGTGCCCGCATGTGCTTTCGCTTCGGCGATCCAGGCACCGAGCGTCCACGAGAGCCAGTACGAGGTGAAAAACTGCATGTCGTGGCGCTCCAGCACGAACGCCGACACGACGTTGAGCGCCGCGACGATCGCGACGACCCACGACATGCCGAGCCGTCGGCGCAACGCGAACAGCAGCGGATAGACGGCGTAGAACTGGACTTCGAGCGAGAGCGTCCAGAGCGCGCCGTTCGAGCCATAGGTTCGGCCCGCGACACCCTGCAGGGAGAAGAGATTCACGAGGAACACCGGCAGGCCGATGTCTTTGAGCTTGTGACTCACAGGGGGCAACTGGTAGCTGATCGAATCGAGTGCGAACGTGAGCAGGAGCGCCGCCAGCAGCACTGGATAGATGCGCGCGAAACGGCGTGCCCAGAAGTTCACCGCATCGAGCTTGTATGACGGGTTCGCAGCCAGTCGTAGCGCCCCGCCGCGATGAATGCAGTAGCCGCTGATGACAAAGAAAATCGGCACCCCTGCCGAGCCCCATGCAACCGGAAGCGTCAGGTACGCGACGATCGTGTTGAGATCGAGCACCTTGCCGGCGGTGCGGTGAAACGCTTCCATGCCGACCCACGTGACCTGACGGCAGTGGAAGTAGGCCACGAGCAGGGCGGCGAAGCCCCGCATCGCGTCGATAACGTGCTCCTTGCCGACGTTTTCGGCGCGTGTGTGAGTGCGTGAAGCGGAGGTGAATGGCAGCGATGTGCCGGAGGCATGCAATGCCGGGTCGCTCATACGGAATCCCTGGTTCATGCGTTCGCAAACGCTGGCGCCGATGCGGCGATGGCGGACCGTCATGGACGCACGCGGCCGCCTGAGTATCGTAATGCGAGACGGTAATGAATAAATGAATAAAAAATCTTCTTTCAAAAGTAATTAAAGGGCATGCCGATGACAATCTGAAAGGAAAATAACGGCATCCGGGATGGCGAATTATTTATCCGTTTTTTCATGCTAGTTTGAAGGCTGGATTGCTGGAATCAGGGAGTAGCGCCATGAACATGCATCTGCTGGCAGGTATCGCCGTATTGCTGGTCCTCGTCGCGATTTCCGCGTACCGCGAGGCATTGAGGAACGAGCCAATCAGCCGGTTCAGGATGAACCAGGGCAACAAGTTGCCGCCAATGGACGAGAACGAGTAATTCAGAAAACGGGCCACGCGCGATTTATCCGCCAGGCACCGTGTGTCGCCTCGAAATCCGGAAAATCCTTCCGCCTCCTGTTTAACTGACGTGTAACTGTTTCCGTCTGAATTTCATAATATGACAACTCCATCTGATTGATTATGCATATCGAGATTTAATAGTTATTTCGATTATCCGGATGATTTATTTTCCGCTAGTCTTTTCAGGGAACGCGGAGTCGCCGGAGTCGGGCGGGACGCATCGTCATCTACAGATGTGAGAACACAATCATGCTGAAAGTCACTAAAGCCGTGTTTCCCGTGGCGGGGCTCGGCACGCGCTTTCTGCCCGCCACCAAGGCGAGCCCGAAGGAAATGCTGCCGGTAGTCGACAAGCCCTTGATCCAGTACGCGGTAGAAGAAGCGATCGAGGCCGGTATCACGGAAATGATCTTCGTCACGGGCCGCAGCAAGCGCGCCATTGAAGATCACTTCGACAAGTCATATGAAATCGAAGCCGAGCTCGAAGCACGCGGCAAGGAAGAACTGCTCGATCTCGTGCGCGGCATCAAGCCCGCGAACGTCGACTGTTTCTACGTTCGCCAGGCGACGGCACTCGGTCTCGGTCACGCCGTGCTGTGCGCGGAAAAGCTGGTGGGCGACAGCCCGTTCGCCGTGATGCTCGCGGACGATCTGCTGCACAGCAGCGAGCCCGTCATGAAACAGCTGGTCAACGTCTTCAACCACTATCACAGCTCGGTGGTGGGCGTTGAAACCATTGCGCGCGAGGAGAGCCGCTCGTATGGCGTGGTCGACGGCCGCGAGTGGGAAGAGGATGTCATCAAGCTGTCGGGGATCGTGGAGAAGCCATCGCCTGAAAAGGCGCCGTCGAACCTGGGTGTCGTGGGCCGTTACGTGCTGATGCCGACGATCTTCGATCACATCCGCGCGCTGCAACCGGGCGCGGGCGGCGAGTTGCAGCTGACCGATGCGTTGCAGTCGCTGCTGACGGAAGAGCAGGTGCTCGCGTACCGCTATTTCGGCACGCGTTTCGATTGCGGCAGCAAGCTCGGCTATCTGAAGGCGACCGTCGAATTCGCGCTACGCCATCCCGAAGTGAAAGCGGATTTCGAAGAGTATCTGCAGAACTATCTGCCGCTCGCGCTTACCGCGCAGGCCGCCTGAATCGATCGCGCCGTCAGGCGTTCCAGCCTGCGTCGCGATGTGAGCGGGCGAGCAGGTCGCGGACTTCGTCGTCGGCGGTTTCGCTGAAGTCCGCGTAAAACTGGCCCACGCTGAAGAAGACGTGTGGCTTCATCGCGCAGACCAGTGCATCGACGCTATCCCCGAGCCGGTGTGCCGCATCCGCGGGCGCCACCGGCAACGCCGCGACGATGGCCGCCGGCGCGTTCGCGCGCAGCGCCTGTGCGGCGACCTTGAGCGTCGCGCCCGTGGCCATGCCGTCATCCACTACGATCACCGTCCGCCCGCTAACCGGCAGAGCGGGCCGCGCGCCGCGGTAGAGCGCTTCGCGCCGCGCCAGTTCGGCGCGCTCCTGCATCAGCACGCGCGCGAATTCCGCCTCCGTCACGCCTGTTTCGTCCTGTAACTGACGGTCGACGTACAGCGCGCCGCCGGACGCAATCGCGCCCATGGCGAGTTCCGGCTGCACCGGTACGCCCAGTTTGCGGACCATCAGCACGTCGAGCGGCACGCCCAGTGCTTTTGCCACTTCGAACGCGACGGGCACGCCGCCGCGCGGCAAACCCAGCACCAGGACGTCGCCCCGGCCGGCATAGACGTTCAACTGGTGCGCGAGCACGCGGCCGGCCTCCGCGCGATCGGCAAAACGATGCTCCATGATCGCCCTCCTCACGATTGACGCACCAGGCCTGCCGCGCCACATGACGCCGCGGCAGGCCCCGCCAGACTTCGAAACGCAGGCCTGGACATTACCGGGTGCCTGCTGAATATTGGCCATGCCAGCAGTGGGCCGGCTTCGTGTATTGTCGATCCTGTGGACGATCCCACGCTTCTTTTCGCAATTTTTAGCGTAAACCCCAGTACGCTCTGGCTCTGGAACTGCCGATGTCGGGTTAGGGAGCGCAACTATGATTCGTCAAGAGACCGCAGGGTTCGCCATTGACGCAGAGCCGGAGAGCGCACGCTACCGGTCGAGTCTGGCTGAGGAAGTGCTCGCGTCCGAACAGAGTGTATTGCGGCTTATCACGCGTAATACGCCCCTGCCCGAGCTGCTTGTCGAGGTATGCCGGCGCGCCGAGGCGCTGCTGGGTGTCGGCGCGTCGTGCACGATCCTGCTGCTCGAGGAAGACGGCTGCCGCGTGCGGGTGGGGGCCGCGCCATCCTTGCCCGCGCATTACAGCGCGGCGCTCGATGGACTTGAGATCGGACCCAGTCGCGGCTCTTGCGGTACGGCGATGTTCGAGCGGCGCATGGTGGTCGTCGAAGACATCGAGACCGATCCGCTCTGGGCGGACTTCAAGCATCTCGCGCTGCCGGTCGGGCTGCGCGCATGCTGGTCGATTCCATTGCAGGACGAAGCGGGCGCCGTGCTCGGCGCGTTCGCCGTGTATTACCGCGCACCGCGCCGGCCGGGCAGCGAAGAAGAAGCGATCATGCGCGACATCGGCCGCAGCGTCGGGCTCGCGGTCCATCAGGACACCATCGCGCGACGCCTCGCGCAAAGCGAGGAACATCACCGGCTGGTGATCGATCACCTGAACGAAGGCATCGTCGTGCAGTCGCCGGAAGGCATCGTGCTGGCGTGCAATCCGAGCGCCCGGCGCATGCTGCACGCGAAGACGAGTCTCGTGGGCGACAGTATCTATAGCGTGCTCAGGCACGCCGTGCGGGAAGACGGCTCGCTCATTGCCCCGCACGAACAGCCAACCCGCCGTGTGCTCGCAAGCGGCAAGCCGCTGCCTGGAATCACCATGGGCCTCGTGCTGGCTGACGGCGAGATGGTGTGGATCACCGAAAACGTCGTGCCGATCATCAAGCCGGGTGAAACCGAAGCGAGTTCGGTCCTCATCTCGTTCAACGATATCGGCCCCGTGCGCGAGGCCCAGCAGCAGCTTCGGCAGCTTGCAACACGCGATTCGCTGACGGGCCTCTACAACCGCGCGTACCTTGGCGACCGGATGCGCGAACTGTTCGAGCCCACCGACGGCAGCACGCCCCCCGAACGGATCGCCGTGCTGTTCGTCGATCTCGACGGTTTCAAGAAGGTCAACGACACCGCCGGACACGACGCGGGCGATGTGCTCCTGCGCAGCGTCGCCGAACGGCTCGCGCGCTGCGTGGGCGAAGCGGACACGCTCGCGCGGGTGGGCGGCGACGAGTTCGTGATCGTCGTGAGCGGCTATCGCGACGTCGAGGATATCGCTTCGCTCGCGCGTCAGGTGCTCGATACGATCGCCGTGCCGTTCGAGGTCGCCGACAACGAGTATTACCTCGGCGTCTCGATTGGCATCAGCGTGTCGCCCGACGACGGGCAGGACGCGACGATGCTGATGCGTCACGCCGATTCCGCGATGTATCACGCGAAACAGCGCGGCCGGAACAACTTCCAGTTCTTTACCGCCGAGTTGAACCAGCGTCTGCAACGGCGCTTCACGATTGAACAGTCGTTGCGGCGCGCGCTGGCCGCGGGCGAGCTGAGCCTCGTCTACCAGCCGGTGATCGACAGCGGCTGCGGCCGCACGATCGGCGCGGAGGCGCTGCTGCGCTGGCACCACGAAACGCTGGGGCAGGTGTCGCCGGCGGAGTTCATCCCGGTTGCCGAAGATACCCGCCTCATCGTCGCGATCGGCCACTGGGTGCTCGAACGCGCCTGCGAGCAGGCCGCCGAATGGCGTCGCACAATTGCCCCCGATCTCGTGATCGCGGTGAACCTGTCGCCGCGCCAGTTCAATGACGGGCTGGTCGAGCGCATCGCCGCCTGCCTCTCGCGCACGCGGCTCGATCCCGCCGCGCTGGAACTTGAAATTACCGAAGGCGTTCTGATGCACGACAGCGAAGCCGTGCTGCCGATGCTGGTGGCGCTGACCGGCATGGGCGTGCGGATTTCCGTCGACGACTTCGGCACCGGCTATTCGTCGCTGTCGTATCTGAAGCGGTTTCCGCTGCACAACCTGAAGGTGGACCGCTCGTTCGTGGCCGGCTTGCCGGATCATCGCGATTCCGTGGCGATCACGCAGGCCGTCGTGGCGATGGCGCATTCGCTGGGAATGAACGTGACCGCCGAAGGCGTCGAAACAGCGGAGCAGGCGGCCTTTCTGCGCGCCATCGGTTGCGACAAGCAGCAGGGTTATCTCTTCAGCCGGCCCGTCGAGGCGTGCGCTTATGCCCGGCATCTGCTCGCCCCGTACGATGCGCCGGGTGTGCAGGTGGCGCGCTGAACCGGGGATGCCGGGCCGGGCGCGGGCCTTGCTATTGACCGTGGTATCGGGCGAAGGATGTGGCTTCGCGCGCGTCCTTCGCCGCTCTGGAACCCGTAATATAATCAATGGCTAACCCCAGGCCAGTCCGCGATGTGCGGACACCGGCCGAAGCGCATCAGGCATGGCAAGCAGGAAAAAGGGGCGAGGGCCGCCCGCGCCCATGCTGCGTCTGCATTCACTTCGCACAAGGCTCGCTAGCCCGTTATTCCATGACAAATCCTTCCGGCTCCCAAGGCGATGAGCCGCTGGTCACCGTTCCGGTTTCAGGCGACAACGGTCCCGACAATGCCGGCAGCTACCGGATCAAGCCCCCTGCGGGTGCGTCGGTGCCGGCATCGTCCACGCGCTGGGTCATGCCGGGCGAAACGGTCGACATCGAAGACCTGCCGATCGGGCGCGGCTTCTTCTACGTCGGCGATTTTCGCCGGGGCCGCCCGGGTCCGGTCGATGCGTGTGTTATCGATACCGGCGCCCAGGTCGCGCAGGAGGCGGCCGATCCCGCCGCGGACATCGGCATCGTTCCGCCTGGCTACGCGACCCTGTCGGGGGAAGAGCGGCGCACGTACATCGAATGGCTCGCGTCGCCCCGCCGGAAACCGGATATCCATACCCGCTACCTGTTCCTGCATCTGTTCGGCTTCGAGCGGCGCGTGCTCATCGACGGCGCCGCGGGCAAGGTCAGCGAAGCCGAATACGGCGAGATGACGCGTGAATTGCAGCGGATGCTCAACCTCGATGCCGACTATTCATGGCAGCGGCACGTGCGCAATCTGCTCGATTTCATCGACCTGATGGCCGCGCGAACCGGCAAGGTCTACGACCAGAAGCCGCCGAACGGCTCGGCGACCGGTTATCAGGTGCCGCTGAACGTGCGGGTGGCGTTCGGCCAGGCGGCGCTCGACCGCCATCCGGTGCCGGCCGGCTGGGCGCTCGCATGGGTCAAGCTCGATCCGATGATGATCCGTCGCGCGGCCGTGGCGCGCTGTCCGGACGAATTCGACCGGGTATTCATGCGCAGGTATCGCGAGCGTTTTCACGAGGGCATGCTGGTGCCTGTGAACCGTACGCGGCTCAACGTGTTGCCGCAGCCCGCGTTCAAGGCGCTTCAGAACGTGCCGCTGCCGGGATTTCTGCTCGGGCTGCCGGACGTCGCCGCGGTCACCGGGCCGCGCAACCGGCTGCAACTGCTGATGAACGAATCCGCCGACGCGCTCGGTGCGTTCAGTCGTTATCTGGCCCGCAATCCCGATGCATATGGCTCGCTCGAAGCCACGCTGATGTTGCCGCCGGAGGTGTGGCCCGATGCGACGCACGATGCCATTAGCGCGCTCGCCAGCGAGGTGGCGGACACGACGACGGTGATCACGTTCGGCGCGCTCTTCGCGCGCTTCAAGGCGATGGGCACGCTCACGCGCGACAGGATGGCGTCGTTCAACGCCGCGCTGTCGCAGGCGGGTATCGCGGTCGAACCGGACGTGCGGCTTGGCGCACGCACACCGAAACCCGACGATGCCGTCGCGCTGTTCGCCGCGCCCGCAACCGCCGCGCTCGCGCATACCGACGATGCGTATGTCGTCGCGACCTTGATGGTCGATCTCGCTGCTGCGGTGGCGACCGCGGACGGCACTGCATCGGCGGCGGAAATCGCGCTGATCGAGCGGGAAATCGACGCATGGTCGCATCTCGAACCGCTGCAGCAGACACGCCTGAAGGCGAGAAATCTCGTGCAGCTTGCACAGGCGGCATCCAGCGCGGGTTTGAAGAAGAAGCTCGAACCGCTGCCCGCCGGGGTCAAAAAGGCGATTGCGTGTTTCCTCGTACAAACCGCGAACGCGGACGGCACGGTCTCGCGCGAGGAAGTGAAACTGCTGGAAAAGATCTACCGCATGCTTGATCTCGACCCGCAGCGCCTCTATATCGATCTGCATCAGGGCGCGAGTGCCGTGTCGGGTCCGGGTGGCGCTCGCGCTCCCGGCGCGCGCCGTGCGTCAGTCGCGGTGAAGCCAGGGGAGCGAGCATCGAAAGATGCCGCGCCGGAAGCACGTTCAGCAGGCGCGGGATTGGTGCTCGATACGGCGCGGATCGCGGCACTTCAGCAGGAAACCGCGCGCGTGTCGGCGATTCTCGCGGACGTGTTCGTCGAGGAGCAGCCGGCGGTGCCGCTCGAGGAGGCGTCGAATGCGCGGGAATCCGTCGCGCCGGAAGATCTGGAAGAGCCGGAAGAGGTCGTGCCAGCGCCAGACGCGTTGCTCGGCCTCGACGATGCGCATTCGACGTTCCTGCGACTTCTGGTGTCACGTCCGTCGTGGACGCGTGCCGAACTCGCCGATGCCGCGGCGGACCTCGAGCTGATGCTCGACGGCGCGATCGAACAGGTCAACGAGGCGTCGCTCGATCACTGGGACGAGCCGCTCACGGACGGGGACGACCCCGTGGAAATCAATCAGGATCTGGCACAAAGGCTGGCAGCATGACAACGATTCCAACGATTCGCCCGAGAGACCGCGATGCGGTCCTGCAGTCGCTGCGTGCCGGCGTCGTGCCGCGCGCCGGACAGCATCTGATTCAGGTGGGCCGCGCGCGTGAACTCGAAGCGCTGTTGCAGGACGTGGAACGGGTCGCCGACGGCGGCTCGAGCTTTCGCATCGTTGTCGGCGAATACGGCGCGGGCAAGACGTTTTTTCTGAACCTGGTTCGCGCGATCGCGCTGGAGAAAAAGCTCGTCACCGTCCATGCCGATCTGAATCCGGACCGGCGCCTGCATGCGTCCGGCGGACAGGCGCGCTCGCTCTACGCGGAACTCGTCAAGAACATGGCGACCCGCACGAAGCCCGAAGGCGGGGCGCTGGCAGGCGTCGTCGAGAAATTTATCGGGCAGGCGAAGACCGAAGCAAAAGCGACCGGCCGCACGAGCGAAGCCGTGATTCGCGCGCAACTCGCGCAACTGACGGAGATGGTTAACGGCTACGATTTCGCAGACGTGATCGCGGCGTACTGCCGGGGTTTCGAGGAGGGCAACGAGCAGTTGAAAAGCGATGCGGTGCGCTGGCTGCGCGGCGAATTCTCGACGCGCACCGATGCACGCAATGCGCTCGGCGTGCGCACCATCGTCGACGATGCCAGCATGTACGACCAGCTCAAGCTGCTCGGCCGCTTCGTGCGGATGGCCGGTTATAGCGGGCTGATGGTATGCCTCGACGAACTGGTCAACCTCTACAAGCTCGCGAACGTGCAGGCGCGAAACGCCAACTACGAACAGATTCTGCGCATTCTCAACGACTCGTTGCAGGGTTCCGCGGCGGGGCTCGGTTTCGTATTGGGCGGCACGCCTGAATTCCTGCTCGATACACGGCGTGGTCTCTACAGCTATCCGGCGCTGCAGTCGCGGCTTGCGGAAAATACGTTCGCGACGAACGGGCTCGTCGACTATAGCGGCCCGGTGATCCGTCTCGCGAGCCTCACGCCCGAGGATTTTTACGTGCTGCTCGACAAGATCCGCATCGTCCATGCATCTGGCGACGCGGGCAGGGCACGGCTGCCTGTCGAGGCGATCCAGGCTTTCATGGCGCATGCCGCCGCGCGCCTTGGCGAAGCGTATTTCCGCACGCCGCGCACCACGATCACCGCGTTCATCAATCTGCTTGCCGTACTGGAACAGAATCCCGCTGCGGACTGGCGTCAGCTGATCGGCGGCCTCGAAGTCGAGCGCGACATCGGCGGCGCAGCGGACATCGCAACGGACAGCGACGATGAGCTCACCAGTTTCCGGCTCGACTGATTCACGCAGTTTCGACCTGCTCGACGAACGGATCCGCCGCTGGATCTGGCGCGAAGGCTGGGCGGAACTGCGCGACGCGCAGGAGCGGGCGGTGCCCGCGCTGATCGATGCGGACCGCGACGTCATCATCGCGGCCGCGACGGCCGCCGGCAAGACCGAGGCGGCGTTCCTGCCGATCCTGTCGAACCTGCTGCGCGATGCGCGTTGCGTTGGCTCGGTGCTGTACATAAGTCCGCTGAAGGCGTTGATCAACGATCAGTGGTCGCGTCTGGAGCGGTTGTGCGAGTCGCTCGACGTTCCCGTGACGGGCTGGCATGGCGACGTGTCCGCGGGGCGCAAGCAGCGCTTCCTGAAACATTCCGCGGGCGTGCTGCTGATCACGCCGGAATCGCTCGAAGCGTTGTTCGTCAATCGGGGCGCTTCGCTCGCGACGATTTTCAGCACGCTGCGGTATGTGGTCGTCGATGAACTGCATGCGTTCATCGGCGCCGAGCGCGGCATGCAGTTGCAGTCGCTGATGGCGCGCGTCGATCACGTGTGCGGCCGGGCCGTGCCGCGCGTGGGGCTCTCGGCGACGCTCGGCGACATGCGGCTCGCCGCGCGCTTTCTGCGCGCGCGGGCGGAAAAGCCCGTCGAGATCATCGAGTCCGGCAGCGCGGGGCAGGAACTGAAAGTGCTGATCAAGGGCTTCGTCGAAACCGGCGCGCGGCTCGACTTCGATCTCGCGCCCGGCGAGCGTCCCGCGCTCGAAGACGATGTGCCCGGCAGCACGCTTGAAGTCGCGAACCAGATCTATCGCGCGCTGCGCGGCTCGAACAACCTGATCTTTCCGAACAGCCGCCGGCTGGTGGAAAACTACGCGAGTCTGCTGCGTCGCGCGTGCGAGCGCGACGGCTATCCGAATGAATTCTGGCCGCATCACGGCAGTCTTTCGAAGGAACTGCGCGAGGAAACCGAGCGGGCGCTCAAGGCCGGCGACCGGCCCGCGAGCGCGGTGTGCACGACGACGCTCGAACTGGGCATCGACATCGGTGCCGTGAAAAGTGTCGCGCAGATCGGACCGCCGCCATCGGTGGCGAGCTTGCGCCAGCGTCTCGGACGCTCGGGACGCCGCAAGGGCGAAGCGGCGATTCTGCGCTGCTACTGCATCGAGGCGGAGCTGCGCGACAACTCCGATCTGTCGGACCGGCTGCGCGAAGGTCTTGTGCAATCGATCGCGATGGTGCGGCTGCTTTTGAAGCGCTGGTTCGAACCGCCGCGCGCGGGCGGCCTGCATCCGTCAACACTGGTGCAGCAGATCCTGTCGATCATCGCGGAGCGCGGCGGCGCCACGGCGTTCGACCTGTGGCAGACGCTCGTCGTGAACGGGCCGTTCGATACGATCGACAAGCCCACGTTCGCGGCGATCCTGCGCAGTCTCGGCAGCAGGGATCTGATCGTGCAGGAGCAGGGCGGCTTGCTGCTGCATGGCGTCGCGGGCGAGCGGCTCGTGAATCACTACGCGTTCTACGCATCGTTTTCCAGCGACGACGAATTCAGCGTGGTGGCCGGCAACCGGCAGCTGGGTTCGCTGCCGGTTTCGCATCCGTTGACGCCTGGGCAGAGCATCATCTTTGCCGGACAGCGCTGGCGGGTACAGGACGTCGACGCGGAAAAGAAGACCGTCTTCGTGCATCCGGACCGCGGCGGTGCGCCGCCCGTTTTCGACGGCGCCGGCGCCCGGGTTCACGACGAAGTGCGGCGCGAAATGTACCGCGTGCTCGCGGAAACGGAGCCGGTCGCATTTCTGGACGCCAGAGCGCAGATGCTGCTCGACGAGGCGCGGCGTTATTTCGTTGCGTCGAATCTCGCGACGCAATCGATTTTCGTCGCGGGCAGCAGCGTGATGCTGGCGACGTGGTCCGGCGACTGGCTGAACGATGCGCTCGTCGTGCTGCTTCGCGCGCAGGGTCTCGATGCGTGGAACCAGGGGCCGGCGGTCAGTGTCCGCGCTTCGGGAACCGGCGCGGTGCGCGACGTATTGCAGCGGATCGCGGCGATGACGGTGTCCGAAACGACCGCCGCGTTGCAGACGATCCAGAACGTCGATAACGAAAAGTGGGACTGGACGCTGCCTGACGACGTGAAACGGGCCGCATATGCGTCGCTGCGACTCGATCTGGCGGGCGCCGTGGCCGAGGCGCGGCGGCTCGCGGTTGCGGAGTCGGCTTAGGTTACGGGCGTCTCTTTCATGCTTTCCCGCGCCACGGTACCAGACGCCGCTCGAGCGCGCGCATGCCGAGGTCGAAGGTCCATGCGATCAGGCCGATCAGCACGATGCCCATCACGACGACATCGGTGCGCAGGAAGCTCGAGGCGTTGAGCACCATCTGACCGAGCCCGGCTGTCGCTGCGACCATTTCGGCGGCGACCAGCGTCGTCCAGCCGAAGCCGACGGCGATCCGCAAGCCTGTCAGGATTTCCGGCAACGCTGCTGGCAGTACCACGTGCCGGACGACCTGAGCGAAGCTGCCGCCGAGTGAATACGCGGCGTTGACCTGCTCGGCCGTCGCGCTGCGAACGCCGGCACGCGCGGCCATCGCGATGGGTGCGAAGCAGGCGAGATAGATCACGATCAGCTTCGCGGTTTCATCGATGCCGAACCAGATGACGACCAGCGGTAAATAGGCGAGCGGCGGCAACGGCCGATAGAACTCGAGCGGCGGATCGAGCAGGCCCCTCGCAATCCGGCTCACGCCCATCAGGATGCCGATCGGAACCGCCGTCAGGCTCGCGAGCGCAAATGCACCGAACACGCGGATGGCGCTCCACATCAGGTGCTGGGAAAGCGGCAGGCCGCCCTGGATGCGCCCGTTCCACGCGTCGACGAATGCGGACCACACTGCCAGCGGCGAGGGCAGAAAGAGCGGCGGAACCCAGCGAAACGACGTCGCGGCCCACCATGACAGCGCGATGACGACGACGGATGCGACGCTCAGCGCGGCCGTTGGACCTTCTCCCGGCAGACCGCGCCGGGGCTTGCGACGTCCGGCCGTGCGCGTGACGGCGGGAGACGACGGCAACGAATCGATCGAACTCATGACAGTGCCGTTTCGCTTACTGCGTGCGGTTGGCCGTGCAGATGCCGCACGAGGCGCTCGCGCCACTGGATGAACTCAGGCGACGATTTCACCGCGCGGGCATCGCGCGACGCGAGAAACTGGCGCGCGAAGGGCAATGAATGACTCTGCGCGATCCGGCCGGGGCCGGGCGTCATCAGCACCAGTCGCGTGGCGAGAAACAACGCTTCTTCAACGCTATGCGTGATGAAGAAAATGGTCTTGCGGGTGCGGCCCCAGACATCGAGCACGAGTTCCTGCATCGATTCGCGGGTGAGTGCATCGAGTGCGCCCATTGGCTCGTCCATCAGCAGCACGAGCGGATCGCTGGCAAGCGCGCGGGCGATGCCCACACGCTGCTGCATGCCGCCGGAAAGGGCGTACACGCGCGCATCGGCGTGATTGTCGAGGCCGACGAGCGCCAGCATTTCACGTGCGATCTCGCGCCGGCGGGTGCGGCCGACACCCTGGAAGCGCAGCCCGAGCGCGACGTTGTCGAGCACGTCGAGCCATGGCATCAGCGCGTATTTCTGGAACACGACACCGCGTTCCGCGCCGGGGCCCGTGATCGGTTCGCCGTTCAGCCGGGCGACACCCGTCGTCGGATCGATGAAGCCTGCCAGACAGTTCAGCAGTGTTGTCTTGCCGCATCCCGAAGCACCCAGCGCGACGACGAACTCGCCGCTCTCGATCCGCAGATCGACGCCTTCGAGTGCGGCCGTCGAGGCGCCCTCGTAGGTCACGCCAAGGCCGCGGATCTCAAGTGTGCTCATTTCGACGCTTGCTGCACGAAGCGGGGGTCGACACCCGCCGAGTAGTCGGGCAGCACGTTCTGGATCGTGCCCTGCGACTTGAGGAATGCCGCCGTCGCCGCCAGCGACTTCGCGGCGCCGCTCTGCGCGCCACCGCCAAGCCACGTCGGCGAAGTCTGTTCAGCGAGCGTGGGGAACGCGTAGAGCGCGAGGCTCGCGGGTACGTCGGCGGCATTCGAGCCCGATTCCTTCGCCACGCCTTCGACTTCCTTCGACCCTGCCACCCACGCTGATTTGTGATCGCGGTACTGGGCGTCCGTGTCCGCCAGCACCTTCACGAGACCGACGAGAAACGCGCTGTTGTCCTGCGCGAACTTGCGGTTCACCACGAAACCGTCGAAGGTCGCCTTGCCCGATTCCCGCGCCACTTCTCCCGACGTGATCAGCACCTTGCCGTTCTTCTTCACCTTGGCGAGAACCGGGTCCCAGATGTAGGTTGCGTCGATGTCGCCGCGCTCCCACGCCGCCGCCACTTCGGGTGGGCGCAGGTTGAGGATCTTCACGGTCGACGGATCCACGCCGGCATCCTGCAGGGCGACGAGGGCGTGGAAGTGAGAAGTCGAGACGAACGGCAAGCCAATCTTCTTGCCCTTGAGGTCGGTCAGTTTCGTCACGCCCGAGCCGTTTCTTGCCACCAATGCTTCCGCGTCGTTGATGTTGTCGAGAATCCAGAAGAGCGACACGTCCACGCCTTGCGACAGTCCCGCCGCGATCGGACTGGAGCCCGCCTCGCCGAGCTGGATCGAGCCCGACGCCAGTGCGCGGATCACGTCGGCACCGCCCGCGAGCTTACGGTAGGTCACCTTGTAGCCGGTCGCTTTTTCGACTGCGCCGCTGACCTGCGCATATCGCCATGGAACGACCATGTCCTGATAGCCGATCACGACTTCGCGCGATTCGGCGTGCGTAATGCCGGCCGCCATGGCGAAGAGAGCGATGCCGGCAGCGGTCATTCGCAGCGAGGAGAGCAGTGGTTTCATCGTGGACCCCGGTCCTTGATCGATAGGGTTAATGGTTAGGTGTCCAACTATAAGCAATCCATCGACCAGATAGTTCGAACCATTCCTGCATTGCAAATGACGCTGGCTGCGAACGCTGCCGCTGGCGCGCCCGGCAAGAGGGAATCACAAGGCAAGAGAAGAGCAGAAGATCCCCTTATTCCAGTTCGCCCTAAGCAAGCGAGAATTTCGTGGTTCGCGGGCGTCGTGTCCGTTGCTACATTCGGGGTCGCGAGGCACCGCACGAGTGCCCGTTCTACCGAACCCTGGAAGACCACCCAATGAAAGTGAAATCTCTATTGCCAGCCGCCATGGGGTTGCTGTTTATCGTGTCGGGCGTGGCCCACGCGGACCGTCTGGACGACATCAAAAAGGCCGGCGTATTGCGCGTCGCGACGTTCGACAGCAATGCGCCGTTCGGTTTCGTCAATCCGAAGACCAACCAGATTGTCGGTCTCGACGTGGACTATGCGAAGGCGGTTGCCAGCAAACTGGGTGTGAAGCTCGAAATCCAGCCGACCAACCCGGCCAACCGCATCGCCTTCCTGACGTCGAAGAAGGTGGATCTCGTGTTCGCCAACTTCACGATCACGGATGAGCGCAAGAAGGAAGTCGATTTCAGTACGCCTTACTTCGCTTCCGGTACGCAGTTCATCGCAAGGAAGGGCGTACTGAAGACGCCCGATCAGCTGAACAGCTTGCGGATCGGCGCGGACAAGGGAACGACCAACGAACAGCAGGTCCGCGCCCAGTTCCCGCAAGCCACGATCGTCGCGTATGACGACACGCCGTTCGCGTTCGCCGCGCTGCGCACGGGTAACGTGCAGGCGATCACGCAGGACGGCCCAAAGCTCGTGGCGCTCCTCGCCAACGTGCCGGATCGCAACAAATACGAAATTCCGCCGTTCACCATTTCGAACGACTATGAAGGTGTGGGCGTGCCGAAGGGCGAGCCGCGTCTGCTCGGTTTCGTGAACGATACGCTCAAGGGCCTTGAGGCGGACGGCACGGCGGCGAACATCTACAACCAGTGGTTTGGCCCAAAGAGCCGTGCGCCGCTGCCACGGCTCTTCAAGATCGGCGATCCTCAAAAGAGTTGAGCATACGGTCGTTTCACTGACGTTGCGCGTCGTCCGGTTGAGTCGTCTTGTGACGGCCAGCCGGATCTGTTTTTTTGTTTGAAGACTACCGAACTGCATGATTCCGATGAACGGATGGCTCGCGCCGAAGTACGTGAACTGGCTCTGGCACGGCTTTGGGATGACGCTAGGGCTTTCGGCGCTGGTCGCGATCACGGCGACAGTCTGCGGCTTCGTGCTGGCGCTTGCCCGCAGTTCGCGATCTGCGCCGCTGCGTCGTGGCGCCACACTGTATGTGCTGGTCTTTCGCAATTCGCCGCTGATCGTGCAGCTCCTGTTCTGGTATTTCGGCGTGGCGACGTTACTGCCTGAAGCCACGATGAACTGGTTGAATACGCCGCACGCGGTGGACCTCGGCGTTGTGTCGTTGGGATGGCCGTCGTTCGAATTTGTCGCGGGATGGTTCGGGCTGACCTGCTATACCACCGCTTTCATCGGGGAGGAGTTTCGCGCGGGGCTCTCGGGCGTTCCCGCCGGTCAGCATCAGGCGGCGGCAGCGCTGGGCCTCACACCCGTGGGCGCTTTCGTTCATGTGATCCTGCCGCAGGCGGTGCGCATCGCGACGCCGCCGCTCTTCGGGCAGTACATGAACGTCGTGAAGAATTCGTCGCTGACGATGGCGATCGGCCTCGCCGAACTGTCGTATGCATCGCGTCAGGTCGATACCGAAACATTCAAGACCTTCCAGGCCTTTGGCGCCGCGACCGTGCTTTACATCCTCACCATTGCGGTGCTGGAGGTGGGGCTCGTGCTGTCGCAACACGCCAGTGCGCGCACCGGCAGGCGGTAGGCCATGGACCTTTCGCCGCTGCTCTCGAACATTCCGTACCTGCTCATCGGCAACTTTCCGCACGGGCCGCTCGGCGGCGCCGCGCTGACGGTGGTGATGGCCGTCGTTTCCGCATCGCTGTCGGCGCTGCTGGGACTCGCGGGCGGCGTGGCGCTCGCGCTCACGCAAAGGACTGCCCACGTCGTGCTGCTGACGGTGACCGGATTCTTCCGGGCCATTCCAGTCCTGATGCTCATCTTCTGGACGTTCTTCCTGATGCCGATCCTGCTGCACGTCGACGTGCCAGGCCTTGCCACGGTGGTTTGCGCGCTTGCGCTGATCGGGGGCGCCTATCTGTCGCATTCGGTGCACGCGGGTATCGTGGCGAGCGGTGATGGACAGTTGCAGGCGGCGCTCTCGCTCGGGCTCACGCGTGCCCAGGCATTGCGCCACGTGTTGTTGCCGCAGGCGATCCGTATCATGGCGCCCTCGTTCATCAACCAGTGGGTATCGCTCGTGAAGGATACGTCGCTTGCCTATATCGTCGGCGTGCCGGAATTCGCATTCCTCGCCAATCAGGTGAACAGCCGTCTGATGGTGTATCCCGTGCAGATATTCCTGTTCGTCGGCTTCGTCTATCTGCTTCTGTGTACGTCGCTCGACGCGCTGGCAACGTGGGCGATCACTGGACGCACACGTCGTCGCACTAGCGACGCAGGTACGCCGGGGCGCACCGAAGACGCGACGGCGCTGGCCGCCGCGCGACCGGTGCGGCGTGTCTAGCCGGGGTTGGCGTTCGCCTGATCGGGTTGCTGAAGATCCTGCGACTCGTCAGGCGATTCGATCGCGCGTCTGGGCGCCCATACGGCATTCGATATTCAAACGTCGCCTATCGACGCGCGGCCGCGTCGAAGCATCGAATTGCGCTCATTGCTCTTCTTCTGAGCGCGCGCGAGTTTGACGTACGGCCGGCCAGACTGGCTCAAATACGCGTACGCCGGCTTCGACCAGATCGCCTTATTCACCCGTCTGCGCGTTGTAGCCGAAGTTGCCCGCCCCTTTGCCGCCTTCCCGGCGACGACGTTCGCTTCTTCGCCTGCATTCTCGACGACGAGACCTGTCGGTTCAGGTCCGGTTGATCGGAGCGCGGGATATATCCCTTTGCAGCGACGCATTGGCGCAGATCCGCGACCCATGCCGCAATGCTAGGCATAGAATCCGCCAGGCGGGAACGTTTGACGTGTGCCGGCGCGGTCATCGACGTTTCCGGCCGTCACGCACCGCCATGTGAATTGCGATCGAGCAGAACTCGCTAAAGTCCATGCCCTGCTTTAACGCCGCATCACGGGCGCGCTTGCTATCGTCAGGATGAAGTTCGATTTCAACTTTCTCTTTCCGAGTTGGTAGCTCGGAAAGAAACCGCTGGTATGCGGTATCAACTACGTTGTGTTCAGATTTCATTAGCCCCCCAGGCTTATAAATCTCTCTACTTGATGACACTCCCGAATGCGTTATCGATCATGCTGGTGAACTGACTGCCCGCACCCTTGCATTGCTGCGTGAAGGCCAATCTGGCTGTTGCCGTCGCGCCTAGATCCGGATGCCCGTGGTGCATCTCGATAATTGCGAAGTAACTGGCGATTGCGTCATCGCATTGCGATGAATTCTGACCTTGAACCAGACCAAACATGCACATAACCACTTCGCACGGATCCGATGCGTGCGCGGACATTGAGGACAGCGAAGCGGACGCTGCAATGACCATCCCAGCTATTGCCTTTTTCATGGTTGATTACCCCCGTAACCCCAAAAACGTGATTTCAAAACGAAGCGTAGCCCGAACACCGCCAGGTTACTCAAGCTTCATCATTGCTGCAAGGACGAGTACAACGACAGAACCTTTGGCACATAACCCCGCGTTTCGGTGAATGCAGGTATCCGGTAGCCGCTACGCGTGACAGCAGCCGGGCCAGCGTTATACGCGGCAAGCGTGAGTTGCAGATCGCCGTTGAACTGGCGAGCGAGTTGCGCGAGATAACGCGAGTCCATGAAAATATTTTGCTCCGCGTCCCACGGATCACCGCCGAGCATCGCCGCTGTGCGTGGCATCAATTGCATCATGCCGATCGCTTTCGCGGACGACACGGCACGCGGCTGATATCCGCTTTCGACCGTGATAACGGCATCTATCAGGCCGGCCGGCACGCCCGTAAGCGCAGCCGCGCGCTGCACTACCTGACTCCAGGCGCGTCGACGTTCAGCCACCTGGGCCGAGATATGCACCGGCCGCGCAGCGTAGGATCCACCGCCATACACCCCCGCATCCTGCAGGCTCGCGACGTAGGCCAGAATCCACGTACCCGCAAAAATGTTCTCGCAGGCATCGTCAACAACATCGGCCGACTGCATACCCATCATTTCAAACACCGGAAGCCATTGCACCGGAATACCCATCGGCCCAATGCGCCCACCACGCTCGACGCCTGCAGGAAGGCCGTTCTGCATGATCGCAGCGATCTTCGCCTGTTCGACGTGGTAAGCGGCCGACGCTTCGGCCACGCATGCGGCGATTGGGACCATGCTTATTGAACCGCCCTTCTCTGCAAAATTGCGTCCAGCTCGCCCGGATGACGAGCCATATACTTCGGAAACAGGAGCGAGCTGCCGGCGGCGCTCAGATGGTGATAATCATCGTAACGGTAGATCGGCAGGCCATCAAAATTGAGCACGCACACGGCATCAGTACAAGGCACGTCGTAGGTGTGCATTACGTCGATTTGCGGGTGTTTGACCTGCAGCCGCTGCAGCATCGCGTGAATCGGCGCATGTTGCTCCCGGGCGATCGACGCATCGAACTGGCACACGTGCCGATGGATCGGGAAAAGCAGATCGTTGTTGAAGTCGCAGTTAATCAGATCCATCGGGATCGTCGGCACATCGTTCATCAAGACGACATGCTTGCCGGCGGCCGTCAACTTGGCGATGGTGTTGCTCAGCTCGTTCTCGAGCTGGCCCGGCCGGAACCCGTGTCCGTTCGGGCCTGCGTTCGGATCCATCGACAGGTTCTGATAGTTTTGCCACGCAGACGCCATGAACACCGTTTTGATGTCCGGCCGCGAAAGCACGTAGGACATCACAGCCTTATCGTGAGCGACGCAATGCAAGTGATCTTCGAGAAACGGCATGTACCCAGGCTTCGCCGGCTCGTTCGCGATTGGCGGGCAGAGAGTGAAAGCGACATCATGAATTGCCATGTGCTTTTCTTTGCCTAGGCGATCGAAGAAGTAAATCAGATGGTATGCGTGCGAATCACCCCAAAGAATCGCCTTGTCGTTCGCAGCGGGATCGCCAAGCGTACACGTAGCCTCATCCGTCACAGCAATTTGCGACCAGCATTTCTTGCCGCGTGGCATATCAAACAACGAGTCTCCAGACCAACGGACATCGTTGCGAATCTTCGCCGGGTAGGCGAACAGGAACCCGTCAGACAGCTTCCCGGTGCCGGCAAGCGCTCCAGACACAACCAGCGGCAGCACAAGGAAGGAAAGCAATGCCTTGCGTGCTGGCATGACGGCATGCCGTGCCGCACCCTCGACGTATAGATACGTCAATACGGAGAGCACGAAGGCGACGCCGATCGCGATAACGTAGCCTTTAGGCGAGGCCAGATCGAGCTGACGCAGCGCGAAAAAGACCGGCCAGTGCCACAGGTAGAGCGGGTAAGAGACGCGGCCAATAAACACTGCTGCGTCGTTGGCCAAGATCCGGTGCAACACGACGGCTCGCCGGCCACCGTAGATGATGAGCAGTGCGCCCCCACACGGCACGATCGCACCGATGCCTGGAAACTGCGCCGTCGCGCTAAACCCGAAGACACCGAACAGCACTATCGCAATGCCGGCGAGAAAAATCAGATCGAACCACTTCGACCGGACAGGCCCACGACGGAATTCAACCAGCGCGAGCAGCGTCCCTACGAGAAATTCAAAGGCACGGTTTTGCGCGAAGTAGTACGCGCCTGTTGTCGCCCTGTGCACCTCGAAGATCGCATATGCGAAGGACGCTACAGTAAGCGCTGCAAACGCAGGCAGCGCCCAGCCTCGCGCCTTGCGATGCAGCCAGTACAACAGCAACGGGAGGACGACGTAAAACTGTTCCTCGACGGATAACGACCAGGTGTGCAACAAAGGCTGATCGGCCGCCGCTGCATCGAAATAACCGGTCTGCTTCGACAGGAAAATATTCGATGTCATTGTGGCGACAGCAAGGATGTTCTTCGCCAGATGGAAAGTATCGTCCGGAAACGAAAAGAGGATGCTGAACGCAAAGGTAACGGCGAGCATCGCATAGAGCGCAGGAGCCAAGCGCTTCGCCCTGCGCGCATAAAACTCCTTGAATGAAAACGAGTCGCGAGCCAGATCGCCTAGCAGCGAAGTCGTTACGACAAATCCCGAAATCGTGAAAAACACATCGACGCCAGTAAAGCCCCCCGCAAACGCCGCGTAGCCGGCATGACACAGCATCACCGCGAGCACAGCAACAGCGCGCAGGCCGTCGACATCGGGACGGTAGTTTGGAGACAGATGAACGGGCAGTTTGCGAGTTTGCAGCATGGGCTTGGATCCTCTCAGCAAGGATCGGAGACGAGAGCGAAGGGAACGGCCAGGCGATGATTTGAAACCGCGCGGACCAGCAGCACCGGCAGCTGGCAAGCTCGACGACAGACATGCTGAATGCGTGCCGCCGATCGAGCCCAAAGAGGCTACCGGAGAAAGAACCGAATAATACCCTTCCCCCGATATGGGTGTCCCTTGCAGCAAGTCGCGAGCGTGATTCATTCATCCGTCCCTAGATACACATATAGCCAATAATCGCCCCGCCGCCTTTTGAGTTGTGCAGTAGGAAGTAACGGTTGGTCGGGCCGCCGTCAGAGACAAGTCCTACTTCCCACAGGCCCGTGCCGTCCGATTGCGGATTGTCGAAGCTCTGCAGGAAGCACCAGTTATACGGCCCGACAGTGGTATCGGAACTTACTGTCCCGTTGACCTTGGGTTGAAAGCTGTTGGGGGCCGTCCATACGCCGTTTTCGCACAGCAGTACGCCGCCCGATCCAGTCCCGATGTATTGCGGGCCAGGGCAGCCCGCGCTGGCGGAACCCCCACCGTTCACGACGACATAGCCGCCTGACGTAACCTGCCCGTTTGCAGTCAGATTGCCGTTGACCTGGCCCGAGCCGTCGACCTGAAGATTGCCAGTGGAGTGCATCGCAGCGGCCGTCACCGTGCCATTCGAAGCCCAAATATTCCCGTTGGTCACTACCGTTGTGGCAGTCACCTGCCCGCTCGAATTAACGTTACCGACAGACGCAATATCAGCCGCCGCCGTGCCAGCCTGATTCTGAATGTAGAGTCCACCGTTTTGCCGGATCGCGCTATTCGAGCCATCGCCGTAGTAGTACGAGCTGCCGACCTGCACTGACTGCGCATTGCTACCGCCCGAGGTCGCAATCCCGTTCGCCGCCGTGATCGCGTTATTACCCATGTTCAGTGTTGTTTGCATCGTGGTCAGCTGCGGCTGGCCCGGCACGGCGACGCGGTACAGGTAGAGGTTTTGCTGCTGACCGTTGTTCATCACGAGCAGCGCGGCCGGCTGGCCACCTGCGAGGTTCTGGTAGCCCGTCGTCACGAAACCCCAGCCGGCCTTGTTGCCGTACACGCGGCCGGCCGGATAGATACCGCTATCGTTCTGCGGCACAAATCCGCCCGGTTGCCCCGCATAACCGTCGAGCAGTTCAAGGGCCAACTAGCCATGTTGCTGCGGGATTTGCCGCGAGCCACCACGGCAGAGCTGACAGATTTTGGAGTTGCCTGGTGGGACGGGCATCAACCCGACGAATGCCGGCGACGGCTATGCGATGGCGTATCACGCCGGCGCGGCGCTCGCGAACCTCGAGTGCTTCCAGATCAATCCGCTCATCAAGGACTACAACGGGCCGGCCTGCGCATACGTGACCGGACCGTTAGGCGGCTTGTTGCGCGAAGCGGCCTGAAGAGCGATTCACCCGATTCCTGTTTTCATTCAAAGCGACTCATGACTGATTTTCCCCCGCTGACATTCGACCCCGACGCGCTGGACCCCGAGGCTTCCGTGCTGCTGCCGCGCCTCTCTGACAGCGACCCCGTGGTGCGCCGCATCGCGTTGCTTGAACTCGCGGATCTGGAAGACGAAAACCTCTTGCCGCCGATCGTCGACGCGTTGCGGCACGACGCTTCGGCCGACGTGCGCCGCGAGGCGGCACGCGTGCTTGCCGCGTGGGAGCGGGAGGAGGTCGTCGATGCGCTGTGTGGCGCGTTGCTTGATCGCGACGAAGCGGTGCGTCTCGCCGCGGCCCAAAGCCTTTCCGAGTTGAAGGACGCGACGTCCGGTCCGGTGTTGCTGCGCTGGATCGCGCGCACGGAGCCGTTCGTGCAGATGGCGGTGTTGCGTGCGCTGCGCGAACTGCGTCTCGCCGATGCATTCGATCCCGCCCTGCGCGCGCTTTCGCATTCGCTGGCGGCGGTGCGTCTCGAGGCGGTCGGCGTGCTGGGATGGCTCAAGGACCCGCGGGCGCTCGCGCAACTGGCGTCGGTGGCTGCCGGCGATGCCGATCCCGACGTGCGCCGCGCGGCAGTGGGTGCGCTTGGACTGTGCCCGGAACCCACGCCGCCGATCGTCGATGCGCTCCTCAGCGCGCTGCGCGATGACGCATGGCAAGTGCGTGAAGAAGCCGCCACGACGCTGGGCAAACTGCGCGCGCCGCGCGCCCGCGAGGCGCTGGTTGCGTCGCTCGACGATCCCTACTGGCAGGTCCGGCTGAAGGCGGCGAGGGCGCTCGGCCGCTTGCGCGATGCGGCCGCGGGACCGGCGCTTGCCGTGTTGCTGTCGCATGCCATCAGCAATCTGCGCAAGGAGGCGGCGCTCGCGCTCGGCGAACTGGGCGACAGTCGCGTATTGACCGCTCTTTTGGGAGCGCAGGGCGACGCCGATCCGGAAGTACGCAAGGCGGTACGCATCGCGTTGCGGCAGATTGGAGGCCATCCGGCATGAAGGTGCCTGTGCACGTCGAGCTTGATTCCCGCGCTCATACCATGACGTTGTACTGGCCCGATGCGATGACGCAGCGCTTGAGCCATGTCGCGTTGCGCAGCGCCTGTCCATGCGCGGCCTGTCGACGCGTGCGCGTTGCCGGCGATGAGGTGCGCGCCCCGGAAGGCGTCGCCGTCGTCGACATTCAGTCGATGGCGTATGGCGTACAGCTCGTTTTCAGCGACGGACACGCGCAGGGCATTTTTCCGTGGTCATTTCTGGAAGCGCTGGGTGCCGATGCGGTATGAACGATGCAACAGGACATCGACCCTGGATCGTTCAGAGCCGGTTGTCTAAAGGTCTGTGGGATTTGCTACCTGCGGGCGACGGCTGATTTCCGCTTCCCTTGAAGTGACGGAGACCGTTCGGTCAAACGAGTCGATGCATCCTTATCCGGTGAACCCACGGCCGCGAACAGCCGTCGATATTCGGCCGGCGTCGTTTGCTTCGCGGCCCTGAACTGCCGGTTGAAATTGGCGACGTTCGCGAAGCCCGAACGAGCAGCGATGACGGCGACGGGCAGGGAAGTGTCAGCCAGCATTCGACACGCATGGCCGATGCGAACCCGGGCGATATACCGACCCACGCTCTCGCCGATATGTTGAACAAAGTAACGCGTGAGCGTGCGCTCCGACAGGCTGGCGGCTGCACAGAGCTCTGACAGTCGCAGTGGTTCGGCAAAGTGCGCGTCGATCATCGAAAGAACCCGGTTGATCCGTTCGGGCTCGTGACCAGATGGGCCCGCGGTTGCCTGATTGAAAGCACTCGGCGAGGCGAGCGGCTGACCCGGCGCGTCGGCGAGCGTGCACAGAATATCGAGGGCGGCGCCAAGGCGGTCGCGCGCTCCGCTCGACAGTAATTGCTCCAGGCGGTCACGCATCGATTTGCCAGCAGGCGGCTCGAAGGCCAGCCCACACGCGGCCCTGCGCAACAGCTTGCGCAGCGGTTCATATTCGGGGCAACAATCCGCCATGCGCCGCGCCCAGTCGCCGTCGAACCAGATAACGATGGCGACCTGTGGCGAGGACGGCTCGATCGAACGGTTCGACGCCCAGGTGTGCGGCAGATCCGGCGGCACGAGGACCAGATCCTCGGCCTCATATTCGTTGACGGAGTCGCCGATGTAGCGCTTGCCATGACTGTTCATCGTCAGCGTTAACTCGTACTCCGGGTGGTGATGCCACTCGAACGGAATACGCGGGAGCCGCCGATGGTAAACCCGGACCGAACAGTCCTCACCGAACTCGACATGCTCATAGGCTGGTTTCATGGCCGAAAACGCAAATGAATTGCCTGAATCGTATCACCACGATGCGAGTACACGTCCTATCCTCGTGGATATCGAATCTATACGGAGACAGTCATGGCGTTAAAAATCGAAGATTTGCCGGTCGCGATCCGGCAAGCGAAAAAGGAACTGCGCGCGGCGTTGCCGAACTACCGGGAGGTCTTCGCCGAAGTCGAGGAAGCGATCAGCACCGAGGCCCGGCGAATCGCCGGGCAGCGGGATCGTGGAGAAGACGTCATTCCCGAGATCCAGTTTTCCGACATCACCGGGCAACGCGTCACCGCCGACCAGATCGCGCTCGTCAAGGCGCGTGGCGCATGCGTGATTCGCAATGTCTTTCCCCGCGCGCTGGTGCAGGGCTGGGACGAGGATATTGCAAGCTATGTCGAGCGCAATAATCTCGACAGGCGTCTGGAAAACCGCGCCGAGGACAAATACTTTGGACAACTGGCATCCAGCAAGCCGCAGATCCATGGCGTGTACTGGTCGAAGCCACAAGTGCTGGCCCGTCAGTCGGCGTCGCTGACCGCGGCGCGTGTGTTCCTGAACCGGCTGTGGCGCAATGAGAGCGAGGGCCGCGTGCACTTCGATCCGGAGCGCGTGCCGGTCTATGCCGACCGTCTGCGTCGCAGGCCACCAGGCTCCGCGTCGCTCGGCCTGTCGGCGCATTGCGACGGCGGGTCGGTCGAGCGCTGGATCGAAAGCAATTTCCGGAAGGTGTACCGCCACGTGTTTGCAGGGAACTGGCGAGACTACGATCCGTTCGACGCGGCTTTCCGGCCGGACGTGCAGGAAATCGCGTCGCCCGCCGTATGCTCGATGTTCCGCACTTTCCAGGGCTGGACTGCCCTGACGCCGCAAGGCCCGGGCGACGGCACGCTACAACTCGTACCCATCGCCAATGCAATGGCGTACATTCTGCTGCGCGCGCTTCAGGACGATGTCGCGGAAGACGATCTATGCGGTGCAATGCCCGGACGGGCACTGTCGATCAAACCGGAATTTCATGCACCATTGTTCGAGGCGCTGTCGTCGATTCCAAAAATGGAAGCGGGCGACACCGTGTTCTGGCACAGCGATGTCATCCATGCGGTCGAGGACGAGCATAGGGGAGCAGGCTACAGCAACGTGATGTACATTGCTTCGGCGCCCGCGTGCGCCAAAAACGATGCTTATCTGAAGCGCCAGTTGCCGAGCTTCCTGAAGGGTGAAAGTCCACCTGATTTTCCGGCTGACCATTTCGAAGTAGATTTCACCGGACGTGCGACGGCCGGGGACCTGACACCGACCGGCAAGGTGCAACTTGGGTTTGACCTGTAGATCGGCAAAGACGTTTGACTCGCGTTTGACCCGCGTTTGACCCGCATGAAAACGGGCGCGCATGCGCGTTCGCCCTGGCCGCGAATGCGTCGCTCGATCAATAACGAAAAATTCGGAGACTGCAATGAAACGATCACTGACATCGGTTGCAACGGCTATGACGCTGCTCGTGGCTGGAACGCATTCTGTACTTGGCGCCGAACCGCTTTCGGTACTGCACTGGTGGACCTCCGGCGGCGAATCGAAGGCGATCCGCGTGCTGAAGGACGATATGAACAAACAGGGCTACCAGTGGAAGGACTTCGCGGTAGCGGGAGGAGCGGGCGCGGCGGCCATGACGGCGCTCAAGACGCAGGTTATCTCGGGCAACGCGCCGTCGGCTGCGCAGGTCAAGGGTCCGCTGATTCAGGATTGGGCGAGTCAGGGCGTACTGGTCAACATCGATCAATCCGCCACGGACTGGAAAGCGCATTCGCCGGCGCAAATCGATAACACCATGAAGGCAAACGGCCACTATGTGGCTGCGCCATTCTCCGTACATCGAATCAACTGGCTGTGGATCAACAAGGCCGACCTCGATAAGGTGGGCGGCACGCCGCCCACGACGTGGCCGGAGTTCTTCGCGCTTGCCGACAAGTTCCGCGCAGCGGGAATCACGGCCGTCGCACATGGCGGCCAGCCGTGGCAGGACATGACCATCTGGGAGACGGTTGTGCTTTCCCAGGGCCCGGACTTCTACCGCAAAGCCCTGGTTGATCTTGACCAGAAAACACTGACTTCGCCGCAGATGGTGCAGGTGTTCGAGACCGTCCAGAAGATCCGGACTTACTTCGACAAGGGCTACCACGGCCGTGACTGGAATCTCGCGACGGCCATGGTTATTTCCGGCTCGGGTGGGATGCAATTCATGGGCGACTGGGCGAAAGGCGAGTTTGCGAATGCGAACAGGAAATCGGACGTCGATTATGTCTGCGCGGCTGCGCCCGGCACGTCGAATGCCTTCACCTACACGGTGGATGCGTTCGTGTTCTTCCAGCAGAATGGCAAAAAGGAGGCGACTCCCGGACAGCTTGCGCTTGCCAGGACGATCATGTCCCCTGATTTCCAGCAGCAGTTCAGTCTCTACAAAGGTTCGATCCCCATCCGGCTGGATGTGCCCATGGACAAGTTCGATGATTGCGCCAAAAAATCACGTACAGACGAACTGGCCACGATTAAATCGGGCGGGTTCCTGCCGTCGCTGGCCTTCGGCGAACTTCATTCTTCGGCTACCGCTGGCGCGATTACCGACGCCGTAACGAATTTCATGAACTCGAACGAGGATCCTGAAGAGGGCGTGCGCAAGCTGGCCGCTGCTGCGAAGGTCAAGTAGGCGGGAGCTTCGGGCCACCGGGTTTGAAACGAATACCTTTACTCATAAAAGGCGAACGGATGAATCCGGTGGCAATGCGTTGAGCCTGCCATCGGCGACGTCCTGGATGACCTTTAAACGGTCGAGTTCGCGCATGTTCAGTGTCACCAGTTCGGCTGCACGCATGGCGGGCTCCCGCAATCAGACCGGAAACGCCGAGCATGGCATCAGCTGCAAACACGACATCTGTATCTTGCTGAAACACGACATTACTTATATGGTCGCCTCCCATTTGCAAGGAGATATTGCACTCAGCGAGGAGGGTGGTTGCGGACTTATATCCGGACTCGATTGCAGGACTTGCCTGCCGGCCCCGATGGATTTCGCCGCAAAGGTCCTAATCTAAATAACGGACTCGAGGTCCGAGTAATGTCTCAGGCTTGCCTTTGCGCGGTCCAACCTGTCTTGCCATCACTCAATATCACCTATGCAACCTGGAGTAGGTTTGTATCAGACTGCAATACTATTCAGGCAGGCGTCGACGTCACAGGCTGATACGTTCGACCATACGCAAGTAACGCCCAGATCGTTCGCGCAACCTTGTTAGCCAGAGCAACCGCGACGACGTTCGTGGGTCGCCGGGCGAGCATGGCGCGCATCCGCTCAGGCAGTTGTCTCGAACTGGAGATGACAGATCGGGCGCCGTGTATCAGCAGGGTTCGTAAGTACACGTCCCCACGTTTGCTGATACCGCCCAGCTTCACCTTGCCACCCGAGCCGTTCTGTCGCGGCACCAACCCGAGATAGGCGGCAAATTCGCGTCCCGACCTGAAGGCCTGCGCGTTGCCGATGACTGCGACAGCCGCGGTGGCGGTAAGTAATCCCACGCCGGGAATCTCAGAGATGCGACGGCATGCTTCATCACCTCGACGCCATTCGGTGATGCGCTGTTCAATGCGCTGGATCTGCTCGTCGAGTACAAGTAAGCGCGAAATCTGGTCCTGAAGGCTGTCTGTCAACATGGCCGGCAACTGATCCGCAAGGGACGCAAGCGATGCCTTGGCTGCCTCGATTGCTGCGCGCCGGCCCTGTGGCAACACGACACCGAATTCGTATAACAGCCCGCGTAGCTGGTTGACCTGCATGACCCGGATTCTCACGAGTTGCTGGCGCATCCGGTGCAATGCAAGCATCGCCTGCTGATCTTCCGTCTTGACGGCAACGAACCGCATGCCGGGCCGCTGAGCGGCTTCCCAGATCGCTGCAGCATCCGCGGCATCGTTCTTGTTCGATTTGACAAACGGACGGACGAACTGCGCCGCGATCAACTGGACGTCGTGACCAAGCGCGGCCAGTTGACGGGCCCAGTGGTGAGCGCTTCCACAGGCTTCCATGACAACCCGGCATCGGGCACGATTGGCGAAGAACGGCTTGAGCTGGGCGCGCTTCAGTACCTTGCTGTGAATCGCACCGGTATCAGGTTCAACGAAATGCACCTGGAAGACGCTCTTGGCCAGGTCGATGGCAATGGTCGTGGGTTCCATCAGCTTTCTCCTTAACGGGATGTCCTAACGGAAACGATACTCGGGCTCGACACGGTCGCCGGGCTTGTTGCGGCGTCCGGACGACGCTAAGGCGGGAGGCGACCATTCCATCTAAAAAGCTCTGACACACCAATGCTCGATAATTTATATTATGTCAAACATAGGGCGCTTTCCTATACGCAATGCGAAGCCCTGACGCCTGGCGTTCAACGTGACACCAATGACCTTTGCATTGACCAGGCGACAGAGTTGGATTGCAAAGGCCCCGAGACCTCCAACGCCAGTCTGTGCATGGCTTGCAGACAAATCTGGCCTTATCGAAAAACCCGCAACCCGTTACGGGTTTCCCGTTCGACGTTGATTACCTTTTGCGCTGCGGATTCCCCTGCTTCTAACCGACCCTCACTATCTCCAGTTCACGACTGGGTTATCCATTTCCGTCCCGCTCAAAAATAGTGAATAACGCCAAGCATCGCACCGGTCTGATTGTGGCCGGCGACGATGTCGGTGTCGTAGCCGTTAAGACCAAGGTTCGAGCCGTGGCTGTTCTTCACGTAGCCGACCTGGGTATACAACGACGTCCGCTTCGACAACCGGTCATGGTGTACTGATGCGTTCGGAGTGGGACGTACAGGCGCATTTGCGTTCGGGCGCATTGCGCATCGCGTTGCCCGACTGGTCGTTGCCGAGTGCGGATATCTATGCGGTGTACGGCGAGCGGATGAATGTGTCAGCCAAGGTCGTCGCGTTTGTGGATTTTCTGGCTGACTGGTTCGCGCGTATTCTCGAGCACGCCGACGACGCTGCACTGACCCAGACAGCGAGAAGCTATTGAGGCGTCCAGGGCCGTGACAGGCCAGGTTGCTCGCAAAGGACCTGGATTGCCGCGCCCAATAGCAGCGCACAACATCGCAGGCAGGCCTACCGTTCCGCCACGCCTGCCGGTGGTGCCAGCCAGCAATTCAGACGAACCCGGTCGTTCGCGCCGCGCCCGCCATTGAACCGGTAAGGAACGTAAAAACCACGCTCAACGACCCGCCGGGCGCCTCACCCTCGCTCGCAATGCATCGATTTCATCGAGCAGGTCGAGGGCGAGCGCAATGCCGGGTGCGTTGATCTCGAGATCCTGTGCAAGTCGTCGAGCGGTTCGCACGCGGCGCAGTGCGGCACCGCTGAAGCGCCATTCGCGCGGCGTGGCACCTTGCGGCTCGACTGCGCCTTCCTCGATCCATAACGTCAGCTGTTCTTCCGACGCGCCGCTCGCCCTGCACAATTCAACGAGCGTGAACTCGACGTCTTCCTCGACAATCTGACCTTGTACAAAGACCGCCACCGATTCTTTCATGGTCGAGTACCCGTGAAATTCGCGCGCGGCTCGAAATGGAACGCCTGCCGCATCGCGTCGTAGGCCGCTCGCGCGCTGTCGCTGTCGGCTGGTGGCAGCACGATGGCCAATATCACATACAGGTCTCCCGGCGTCTTCCCCGGGATCCCCTTGCCCTTGAGTCGCAACCGCCGACCAGCGGCCGACCCCGCTGGCACGGTCAGCTCGACTGAGCCATCAGGCGTGGGAACGGTTACGTGCGCGCCGAGCGCGGCCTCCCAGGGCGCCACCGGTACGTCGAGCGAAACATCGCGCCCGTCGACGCGAAAATGCGGATGCTCCCGGAAGGCGATTTCCATATACAGGTCACCGGACGGTCCCTGCCCCACCCCGGCAGCGCCCTGACCGGCGAGACGCAGGTGCTGTCCGGCACGCACGCCCCTGGGAATGGTGACGTTCAGCGTAAGCGGCTGCAGGACGACATGACCGTGTGCATCGAGGACCGGCATTTGCAGCGAAATCGAACGTTGCGCGCCGTGATAAGCATCCTCCAGATCGATCACGACTCTCGTGTGAAGATCCTGTCCGGGCATCGACCGTTGCGCACCGCGCCAGGCGCCCTCCAGATCGTCGGCCGCGCCGGCGGCGTGTTCCGATCCCCTGCCACGCCTTCCTGCTTGCCGTGCGTGCCCACCTGTACGCGCGTCGCTGAACATCGCCTCAAAGAAATCACTGAAACTGGCATCCGCGCCGCGCCCGTTACCTGCGCCGCTGAATTCGAAGCCTTCGTCCCAGTCAGGCGGCGGCTGAAAATCCTGACCGTTCTGCCACTGGTGGCCCAAACGGTCGTAGGCCGCGCGTTTCTCCGTATCCTTGAGAACCTGATACGCCTCGCCCAGTTCCTTGAAACGCTCTTCCCCGTCGGTCTGCTGGCTGACGTCCGGATGATATTTGCGCGCGAGCTTCCGGTACGCGCGCCGGACCTCGTCCTGCGTCGCGGTGCGTTGCAGGCCGAGAATCTCGTAGTAGTCCCTGTATTTCATTCCCGCGTCCGCCTGATCAAAGCGTTTCACATCCGTTAGCGGCTCGTCTGTACTGTAACAGTCGACATGGCTCAGGCATGCGTCTTTTTCAGTGCGCCGCCTTTGTGCATCGCGACATGGCCGGTCTTGTCGCTCCTGATCTCGTACTGTGGATCGTCAATGCTGGCGTGATGGGTGTACCCCCTGTAGCCGGCGTCTTTCGTGTGCACCTCGATGATCTTGCCACTCACATGGCCGGCCTCCGAATTCCACGTCACGTGATCGCCAACCTTGAATCTCGTCGTCATGATGGACGCCCTCCGTTCAGTGCGGCGTACAGTGCAGTGATGTCGATGCCGGCGCACGCGGACGCTGCCGGACATTCAACAGCGCATTGTCATGATGATTCAGCGCATTTCACTATAGATCACGTTGTGATATAGCTTGAATTTAATTGAATCGCCGAAGTTTTCGACGCACAGGAATGAAGGTACAACTGCATCGGGCAGGCGCATCATGGGCCGTTCGAAGCACCCAATAACCCGAATTGAAGGAGCTGCACGTGGAATTCGAACATATGGAATTCGAAGTGGAGAAGATGACCGGCGATGTCGATGCGCAGACGCTTGTCCGGGCCATCGGTGCGGTCGACCCGGACGCGAAAGTCGACGTCGACGTCAAAGCAGGAGTTGTGAAGGTCGACTCGTGGCTGATGGCCGAGGAGTTCCTCGTCGCGTTCGAGGACACGGGCTACACGGCGAAAATCAGCAAAGGCTGATCCGGCGTGCGGACTCTGTAGCTGGCACCCGCCCCGCATGCCGCGTTCAAGGCGTTCAGCGACAGCGTTTTCGCCGATGGCGCGCTGCGGTACCACCAGCCCTGAACTCGAAGCACAACGTGGAGCGTGACGGCACTCCGGTCCATTCGCTCACGGCGGCACCGCCCCGCCGGTCTGTAGCAATCAAGGAGAGTACACATGAACCCAGCGGCTTCCCTCTCGTCCAGCGCCGCGACGCTGGACGATCTGTGCGTCAACACGCTGCGTTTTCTGTCGGTCGATGCGGTGCAGAAAGCCGACAGTGGCCATCCCGGTCTGCCGCTCGGCGCCGCATCGATGGCTTACGTGCTGTGGACCCGCTTTCTCAAACACAACCCGGCGAATCCGGCATGGCTCGATCGCGATCGCTTCGTGTTGTCGGCCGGACATGGCTCGATGCTGCTTTATAGCCTGCTTCATATGACGGGCTACGATCTGCCGCTCGAACAGATCAAGCAGTTTCGCCAATGGGGCAGTCTCACGCCGGGCCATCCGGAACGCGGTTTGACACCCGGCGTCGAGACGACGACGGGGCCGCTCGGCCAGGGCCTCGCCAACGGAGTCGGCATGGCGATGGCCGAAGCGCACCTTGCCGCGCGCTACAACCGGCCGGGCTTCGACATCGTCGATCACTTCACCTACGGCATCGTCAGCGACGGTGATCTGATGGAAGGCGTCGCATCGGAAGCCGCGTCGCTCGCCGGTCATTTGCAGCTAGGCAAGCTGATCTATCTCTATGACGACAACGAGGTCACGCTTTCCGCAGGCACGGACATCACGTTCAGCGAAGACCGTGCGCGGCGTTTCGAAGCCTATGGCTGGCACGTCCAGTCCATCGGCGACGGCAACGACAGGGGCGCCATCGAGCAGGCGCTCGGCAATGCGCGTGCCGAAATCCGGCGCCCGTCGCTGATTCTGGTGCGCACGCATCTCGGCTACGGTTCGCCGAACAGGCAGGACACCTACAAGGCGCACGGCTCGCCGCTCGGCGAAGAAGAAGTGCGTCTGACCAAACAGAACCTCGGCTGGCCAACCGGGCCGGCGTTTTATATTCCCGAGCCGGCAAGCACGCATTTTCGTCGTGCGCTTGACGAGGGTCGGCAAAAAGAAACCGAATGGAACACGCGCTTTTCCGCCTATAAGCAGGCGTTTCCAGAGCTTGCTGAGGAACTGCTGAACGCGACGCGCGGTGAATTGCCGGCCGGCTGGGATCAGGATATCCCGCTCTTTCCCGCCGATGCCAAAGGTATCGCCACGCGGGTCGCATCGGGCAAGGTGATGAATGCGATCGCGCCGCGCCTGCCGTCGCTGACTGGTGGCTCCGCGGATCTCGATCCGTCCACCTTTACCGCACTGTCCGGGCTCGGCGACTTCGAAGCGCCCGGCGCCAGTGCCCGCGACCGGCAAGGCTCCGAAGGAGGCGGCTGGAGCCGCGCCGGCCGCAATCTGCACTTCGGCGTGCGCGAGCATGGCATGGGCGCGATCCTGAACGGCCTCGCCGCCCACGGCGGGACCATCCCGTTCGGCGCGACGTTCCTGATTTTTTCGGACTACATGCGTCCACCGATCCGGCTTGCCGCGCTCATGCATCTACGCGTGATCTATGTCTTCACCCACGACAGTCTGGCGCTCGGCGAAGACGGCTCGACGCATCAGCCCATCGAACAGCTCGCCAGCCTGCGGGCCGTGCCGAACCTCAACGTGATTCGCCCCGCCGATGCCAACGAAACCGCCGTGGCGTGGCGCGTAGCGCTCGAAACGCGTGACCGGCCGACCGCACTCATCCTGACGCGCCAGAACGTGCCGACCATCGACCGTGCCCAGTTCGGCGCCGCCGACGGTCTGCGGCGCGGCGGCTACATCCTCGCGGACGCGCCGGGCGGCAAGCCGGCACTGATCCTGATCGCGACCGGCTCGGAAGTCGGGCTCGCGATGGCCGCACGCGAGCGCCTGCAGGCGCAAAACGTTGCGGTGCGCGTGGTCTCGCTGCCCTGCTGGTCGCTGTTCGACGCGCAGCCGCAAGCGTACCGGGACGTGGTGCTGCCGCCCCCGGTCGGCGCGCGGCTGGCTATCGAGGCCGGCGTGCCGCAAGGCTGGCATCGCTATGTCGGCGAAAGCGGAGAGGTGCTCGGCATCGAACGCTTCGGCGCATCGGCACCCGCTGATATTCTGATGCGCGAGTATGGTTTCACCGTCGACAACGTCTGCGCATGCGCGCTGGCGCTGTCAGTCTAGCGATTGAAGGCGTGTGCCCGGAGTATGTGCGGGGCCGCGCCTCACGCTCGTGCTTTACCGCAGCGGGCCATCATGCACGACCGTCTGCGCCTCAAGCATGCTGTCGACCAGCGCGATCACGTCTATGTCCCCACCACGGCCATCGTCTCGCTGCTGTATGTGTATGGAATACAAGCCACGCTTTTCGTTGAAGCGTCGCTAATCATTTCCACGCCTGCGTGAATTCTCCAACCACGCGGGACAGGTGCGCGTGCATCGCGCTCTTCGCCGCATCTGGATTACGGTCCGCGATCGCGGCAAAAATATGCTGATGGTCTTCCTGCGACGCCGCACGCAACCCGGACGTATGAAAGTGCTCCTCGATTTTTTCCCACAACGGATCGCTGCGCGCGCAGTCCCACATCGCCGCGACCATATGCAACAGCACCGTGTTTCCCGTCGCTTCGGCAATGTACATATGAAACTGCCGGTCGGCCGCGTGATTGGCCTCTTTGTCGTGCATCTGCTCACGCATCGTGGTGAGCGCGGCAAAGATGCGATCCAGGTCACGATCCTTGCGCTCTGTTGCCGCGAGCGCCGCCACTTCCGATTCGATCAATGCTCGCGCGCGTAAGGTTTCGATCGGCCCGGGGCCACGCGGCAGCTCGAAGGTCACCGGCCGCGCGCCGATCCCGGCCGACACATAGATGCCCGAGCCCACTCGCACTTCCACCACACCCTGCACTTCCAGCGCGATGATCGCCTCGCGCACCTGCGTGCGGCTCACGGCGAACTTGTCGGCGAGCGCGCGCTCCGACGGCAATCTCGATCCCACCTCGAAATCGCCAGCCGCGATCAACGCATGAATCTGCCTGGCGAGCCCGATATAGGACCGGTCGGTAGCGTCGGCGTCCTGTCGTTGGGCAAAGGATTGAGTGGAGAGATCGGTCATAAGGCGCTCGCGAACAGGTAACGCGGCGGCTCACTCGCCTCCGCGCCGAAAATGGTACACCAATTTTCCGGTACATCGGATTCTGTGCCCCACTGGCGGCCCCTAAAGGGCCCACCTCTCCTCCGCACCGCCCCTTGAGCCATGTGGAGAGACTGGTAAACCACTATCGCCATAAATTGGTCAACCAATCATAATCCGCCCGTCCTGGATGTGGCATGGCCGCGTCCTGCCTGCCCAATCAGTCTCAAGGAGTGAAGTCGTGAAGATGTCTTTCCGGTGGTACGGCGAGTCCGATCCCGTCACGCTGCAATACATTCGCCAGATTCCCGGCATGACGGATATCGTGTCCGCCATTTACGACGAACCGGTGGGCGAAGTGTGGCCCATTCACAAGATCGCTGCGCTCAAGTCGGCAATCGAACAGGCCGGGTTGCGCTTCGAAGTGGTCGAGTCCGTGCCTGTGCATGAAAGCATCAAGCTCGGCAAGCCTGAGCGTGACCGGCTCATCGACAACTATCGGCAAACCATTCGCAACCTGGCGGCTGCGGGCATCAAGGTGATCTGCTACAACTTCATGCCGGTGTTCGACTGGACCCGCACCGAGCTGTCGAAAACGCTCGAAGACGGTTCGACATGTCTCGCGTTCAGCACGAAAGAAATCGAAGCGATCGACCCGGACGACGGCATTGCGCTGCCGGGGTGGGATTCGAGCTACAAGCCCGATCAATTGAAAGCGCTGCTCGCTGAATACCGCGAAGTCGACGAAAACAGGCTCTGGCAACATCTGGAATATTTCCTGAAGGCCATCATTCCGGTCGCCGAAGAATGCGGTGTGAAAATGGCGATTCATCCGGACGACCCCCCGCGCCCGATTTTTGGCTTGCCGCGTATCGTGAAGAATCGCGACGACCTCGCACGCATCCTCCAGATCGTCGACTCGCCGGCGAACGGACTGACGCTGTGCTCCGGTTCGCTCGGTGCCGGACCGCAGAACAACGTGGAAGCACTCGTGCGCGAATTTGGCGGCATGGGACGCATCCACTTCGCGCACATCCGCAATGTGAAGATCACGCCCGCAGGTGATTTCGAAGAATCCGCTCACCTGTCCAGTTGCGGCTCGCTTGATATCGCCGCAATCGTCAAGGCCTATCACGACACCGGATTCACCGGCTATTTCCGTCCGGACCACGGCCGCATGATCTGGGGCGAAACCGGCAAGCCCGGCTACGGTCTGTACGACCGCGCGCTAGGCGCCGTGTACATCAACGGATTGTGGGAAGCGATGGACAAGGTGTCCTGAGCCCACGCGATAACACCCTTCACCAGGACGCTGACGGACAGTTCGGTCGGCGTACATCACACCGCTATTACAGACGGAGACTTCCATGCCACGAATCCGCTGGGCCATGATCTTCATGTGCTTCCTTGCCAACGTCATCAATTTCATCGACCGGGCCAACCTGGCGATCGCGGCGCCGAGCATCCGCGCGGAGCTCGGTCTGGACGCGGTGGGCATGGGACTCGTGCTGAGCGCGTTCTTCTGGACCTACGCATTCTTGCAACTGCCGGCCGGCTGGTTTATCGACAAGGTCGGCGTGCGCGTGAGTCTGGCGCTCGCGGTGGGCTGGTGGTCGGCGTTCACGATCGCCACCGGCATGGCGCGCGGTCTCGCGCAGCTGGTCGGCGTGCGGCTGATGCTCGGGGTGGGTGAAGCGGCGGCGATTCCGTCGTTTGCGAAGGTGGCCTTCAACTGGTTTCCGCGCAGCGAACGGGGGCTCGCGAGCAGTATCTTCGACAGCGGTTCGCGCGTCGGATCGGCGCTCTCGCTGCCGCTCGTCGCGTGGTTGATCGCGCTCGTGGGCTGGCGCGGATCGTTCGCGATTACCGGCGGCCTCGGGCTTGTGTGGGCGCTCGCGTGGTGGTTCATCTATCGCGACCCGGAGCGTTATCGCGCGATCGCGCCCGGCGCGGTCGACGCGTTGCTGGCACAGCGCGGCGCACCCGCAACCGTTGACGCTGCCGGCACGGTGTCATGGCTCGACCTGTTTCGCTACCGCACGGTGTGGGGCATGATGATCGGCCTGTTCTGCCTGAACTTCGCCATCTACTTTTTTATCACGTGGTTTCCGACCTATCTGCTGCAGTCACGCGGATTTTCGCTGACGTCGCTCGGCACGCTCGGCATGCTGCCGGCACTCCTGGCGATCCCCGGCGGCTGGCTCGGCGGCATCGTGTCGGATAGTCTTTTCAAACGCGGATGGAGTGCGACCGCAGCCCGCAAGACCTGTCTCGTCGTGGGCATGTTGCTGTCTTCGTCGATCGCGCTGTCCGTGTTCGTGGAAAGCACATGGGCCTGTCTTGCGCTCTTCGCGCTGGCCTATGCGAGTCTGTCGTTCGCCGGCGCCAATGTGTGGACGCTGGTCGGTGAAGTGGCACCCACACCGGCCCATGTTGCGTCGCTCGGCGGCATTCAGAATTTTGCGGGTAATCTGGCCGGCATCTTCATTACGACCTTTACGGGCGTCATGCTGTCCGTCACCAAAGGCTCGTTTGTGATTCCGCTGCTGACCGCGGGATCGCTCTGCATCGTCGGCGCGCTGTCCTATCTGTTCGTGGTCGGCAAGGTCGAGCCGTTGCCGCTGCTGCCGCGTCATCGAATGGGAAAAGTGACCGGCGAGCGTGTCGTCTGAGCGATGACGACACGCTGTTTCGCTGGAGCAAGCATGCGTCTCACTTTGAGGCGCATGAACAGTCGTTCGCCCGCGTTATGACGCCTGTACGTTTCGCGGTCGTTTTCCCCTGGGCTCGAGTCCAGTCTTCTGACCAGCGCACTCGCCTTCGGCGACCGAGGCCTCTACGCCGACGAAGACGGCCGGGAGCCGATGCTTTGCCCGATCCCAGGCCTGTCATGGGCCATGGCTACCATGCGCAGACCGTGACGCACGCGGTCGATCGCATGTGCCTCCTGTCGTGTCGCATAGACCGTGAAAGCTGACCAGGAAAATTCCGGCGCATTGGCCACGCGGCGCAGGCGGCCGTCCGTCAGAAAGGGCTGCGCCGTACCAATACGGAAATAGCCCGAGCCGCCGACGGTCAGCAGGTAGGTCAGCGCAAGCGGGCCGAGGGAAATGGAAACAGGCGGATTCGCAAGCTCGGGAAAGGCAGCTTGATGGTTGACGGCGAAGCTCGGCCCCCAGTCGACATAAACATACCTGTCCGGATCCATTGCACCATCTGGCGCGCTCGTGACCATGATCAGCTTCTCTTCGACGAGCAGTTCGGAAACCAGATCGGCGCGTTGCGGCGGATTGTAGAGAACAGCAATATCGAGCGAGCCTTCCTGCACGCGATCGAGCAGGCGAGCCGGACTGTCGACTTCCGCCCGCAAGGCGATCTCCGGGCACTCGCGATGCATCCAGATAAGCCAGTCGGCGAGTAGCGGATGCCACAGGCTCAATTCGCCACCCAGACTCACCCCCTCCTCCCGCCCAGGCGGAAGCGCCACGTGCTGGCGCGCCTGCTCCCACACCTGGACGAGCGTCGTGGCATGCCGCACGAAACGCTCACCGGCCGCGGTCAGGCGGGCTCCTGCCTTGTTGCGCACAAAAAGCCGGCGCCCCAGTTGTTCTTCCAGCGTTTTGATCCGCGCGCTCACCGCCGTTTGCGTCAGATGCAGACGCTCCGCGGCCGATATGAAACTTCCACTTACCGAGACTTCCAGAAAGGTACGTGCCAGCGTGATGTCCATGATTTCATATCAATTTTATTGCGGTTATTTCCAATAATAATGCATTTGTGTGTTGACAATCCAGGGCGGAAAATAGGGACGATCACATCAATGCTGTACCGACCGGACGTGCAAGCAAGCGGGTACCTGCCGCCTCGACCGGGCGGAGCGCACATCTGGAGCCGGTAGCGGAAATGACTGTTTCGGAGTTTCGAGGCCCGGGGTTGACCGGGGCGCAGTGGGAACACATCAGCGGTCTTGCTTCATCGCTCGACTCAAAGCAACTTTTGTGGGTAAGCGGCTTTCTTGCCGGGGTCGAGCAAGCCGCGACGCGCGACGTATCGCCGTTGGGTACGGCGGTCGATGCATCACCCGCTCCGGGTGATGCAGGTCATCCCGGTCAGCGTCCGTTGACGGTGCTTTACGGTAGCGAGACCGGCAACAGCGCCGCGCTGGCAACCACGCTCGCCGGACACGCGGCGAAGCGCGGCCTTACCCTCTCGCTCCACGACATGGCCACGTACAAGACGCGGCAACTCAAGGACGAGCACGACATGCTGATCATCGTCAGCACGTATGGCGAAGGCGATCCACCCCAGCCGGCGGCGGGATTTTTCGAATTCGTGGAAGGCCGCAAGGCGCCGAAACTGCCTGCCGTACGCTTTGCCGTGCTTGCACTCGGCGATTCGACCTATGAACATTATTGCGAGGCCGGCAAGCGCCTCGATCGCCGTCTGGAAGAACTGGGCGCGCAGCGTCTAAAACCCAGAGTCGATTGCGACATCGACTACGACGAAGCCGCCAGCGCATGGATCGACGATATCGCGGCCACGCTGGGAAATACGTCGCTTACCGGTGGCAAGTCCGCGGACGGGATGTCTTCAGCGGCACTGCCAGCTTCGACGAAGACACAGACGCCGGCCTTCGACAAACGCAATCCGTTTTCCGCACGGATCATCGAAAACATCGCGCTGACAGGACGCGGATCGTCAAAGGAAACGCGGCACATCGAGCTGTCGCTCGAAGAGTCGGGTCTTGCCTTCGAGCCAGGCGACGCATTGGGTGTCATGCCGGCCAACGCCCCTGCTCTGGTCGAGACGATCCTGATCGAACTCGGCCTTGCCCCGCAGACCGTGATCGACGTGAAGGGTGAGCCCGTCACACTGGGCGACGCGCTGGCGAACCGCTTTGAAATCACGACACTCACGCCCCGCTTTCTGGATCACTGGGCTCATCTTTCCGGCGCGGATGCGCTCAGGCGCCTGACGTTGGCCGATCGCGCCGGAGAGCGTACCGACTTCGCGCACGGCCACCATGTCATCGATGTGATCCGGCAATTCCCGGTCAAGGGGATCGATGCACAGCATCTCATTGCAGGGTTGCGGCCGCTGGCGCCACGGCTCTATTCGATTGCGTCGAGCCTCGCGGTCGCACCCGATGAAGTCCATCTGACTGTCTCCACGGTGCGCTACACCCTGCATGGCGAGCGCCGCTCCGGGGTCGCGTCCGGCCATTTCGCGGAGCGCGGCGAGCTGGACGCGCGGTTGCCCGTCTATGTGCAGAAGAACCCGAATTTCCGGCTGCCCGCGGATGACGTGCCGCTCATCATGATCGGTGCGGGAACCGGTGTCGCACCCTACCGCGCTTTCATGCAGGAACGTGAGGCACGCGGCGCCGGCGGCCGGTCCTGGCTCGTCTTCGGCGAACGCAACTTCCGCACGGATTTTCTCTACCAGACCGAGTGGCAGACCCTGCTCAAGGACGGCGTGCTCACACGCATGGACGTCGCCTTTTCGCGTGACCGGCACATCGAGGATCGCGCGAAAGTTTATGTGCAACATCGGTTAAAGGAGCAGGCCCGCGATATTTTCGCGTGGCTCGAAGAAGGCGCGCACGTCTATGTCTGCGGCGACGCGAACCGGCTCGCCCCCGACGTCCATCAGGCGCTGGCTGCTGTCATCTCGACCGAAGGCGGGCTCGGCCCGGCCGCGGCGGAAGACTACCTCCATCGACTTCAGCAGGATCGCCGCTATCAGCGCGATGTTTATTGAAAAGGCACATATGTCGCAGACGCTTGCGCCGACAGATCGCAGCCGCGATCTGTCCCAGCCCGTTGAAAACCTTGGCCCCGACGAACGCATGAAGGCCTCGAGCGACCAGCTGCGCGGCACGATCCGGCACAGCCTGATCGATCAGATCACGGGCGCCGTGTCCGATGTCGACACCAAACTGCTGAAATTCCACGGCATCTATCAGCAGGACGATCGCGATGTACGCGACGAACGCAGACGTCAGAAGCTCGAACCCGCGTATCAGTTCATGATCCGGGTGCGACTGCCCGGTGGCGTCTGCACGCCCGCGCAGTGGCTGAAGCTCGACGAGCTCGCGCGCAGCTACGGCAGCGAGATGCTGCGCCTGACGACGCGGCAGACTTTTCAGTTTCATTGGGTGCTCAAGGACGATCTGCGCCCGACGCTGGCAGGGCTGCACGAAGTGCTGCTCGATACCATCGCAGCCTGCGGGGACGACTCGCGTGGCGTGATGTGCTCGGTCAACCCGCATCTGTCGGCACTGCACGCCGAAGTCCATGATCTCGCCCAGCGTGCGAGCGATCGCGCCATCCCGCGGATGCGGGCCTATCACGAGATCTGGTACGGCGAAGAGCGGCTGGCCTCTTCCGGGCCGGAGGAACCGTTCTATGGCGCCACGTATATGCCGCGCAAGTTCAAGATCGGCTTTGCCATTCCGCCGGTCAACGACATCGACGTCTATACGCAGGATCTGGGTTTCATCGCGATCGCCGGCAACGAGGGTCTCGAAGGTTTCAACGTCGCCATTGGCGGCGGCATGGGTCGCACTGACCAGGTGCCGTCGACTTACCCGCGTCTCGCCGATGTCATCGGCTTCGTCACGCTGGACAACGTTCCCGCGACCTGCGATGCGGTGATGGAACTGCAACGCGATCTTGGCGATCGCAAGGACCGCGCGCATGCGCGGTTCAAATACACGATCGACGACCGCGGTCTCGACTGGATCAAGGCAGACATCGAGCGTCGACTCGGTTTCAGGCTGGATGCGCCACGCCCTTACGTATTCGATTCGAACGGCGATACCCTCGGCTGGCAAACCGGCGACGACGGACGCCACCACGTGACACTCTTTATCGAAAACGGACGCCTTGCCAACCGGCCTGACCGGGCGTTGATGGATGGCCTGCGCGCCATCGCGCGCATCCACGACGGTACGTTCCGTCTGACGCCCAATCAGAACCTGACGATCGCGCAGATCTCCGATGCGAAGCGGCCGGACATCGAACGGCTGCTCGACGAATACCGGCTTCTCGCGTCCGCTGAAGGCAGCGCGTTGCGACTCGGGTCGATGGCGTGCGTCGCATTGCCGACCTGCGGTCTTGCCATGGCGGAAAGCGAACGCTACCTGCCGTCCCTCGTCAGCCGGATCGAGACGATCCTTGAGCGTCACCGTCTTTCGGACGTGCCCATCACGCTGCGCATCAGCGGCTGCCCGAATGGCTGTTCGCGGCCCTACGTCGCCGAGATCGGCCTGACGGGGCGTGCGCCGGGCAAGTACAACCTGTATCTCGGCGGGGGCTTCCACGGTAATCGACTCAACCGGATGTATCTCGGGAATGCCGGCGAAGCAGCCATTCTCGATGCGCTTGACGCCACGCTCGGCCACTTCGCACGTGAGCGCGGCGAGCACGAACATTTCGGGGACTTTGTCATTCGGACGGGCTACGTGAAGGCCGTCGCGGCCGGCCGCGATTTCAACAGCTAACGCAAAACGTCCGCAATTTGCATCAAGGAGAACGTGCCATGTCGATCCAGATCAACCTCACGTCGGAGGCCAACGACATTGTGAGCACCCTGCATCGCCCCGTCTGCGATCTGCTCGGCTGCACGTGGCCGGTCGTGCTGGCAGGCATGGGCGGCGTCGCGCGTTCGGAACTCGTCAGCGCGGTGACGGGCGCCGGCGGTTTCGGCTTTCTGGGCATGGTGCGCGAACCGGTGGCGCTGATCCGCGAGGAAGTCCAGCGCGTGCGCGCACATACCGACCGAAAGTTCGGCGTCAACCTGATCCCGGCCGCGACAGACCCGGAACTGCTGGACGCGCAGATCGATACCTGTATCGAACTCGGCGTGCCGGTCATCGGGCTGTTCTGGGATGTGGTTCCCGCAGTCGTCAAACGGTTGCGCGATGCCGGCATCCTGGTCGTCTATCAGGTCGGATCGACGAGAGACGCGCGTCTTGCCGAAGAGGCCGGCGCCCAGGTACTGATTGCCCAGGGACGGGAGGCCGGCGGCCACGTCTGGGGCGACCGGCCGCTCGCGATGCTGCTGCCGGAAATCGTCGCGGCGGCGCGGATTCCCGTTCTCGCTGCAGGCGGTCTCGTCGATGGAGCCGATATCGCAACAGCGCTTTATTTCGGCGCGCAAGGCGTCGTGCTCGGTACGGCATTGATTCCCACTCACGAATCCTTCGCCCATCCCTATCACAAGCAACGCATCGCCGATGCTGCTGAAGACGCGACCCTTCTGACCGACGCCTTCCACATCAACTGGCCGCGCGGCGCGCGCGTACGGGTGCTTGCGAACAGCGTCACCAGCGGCCAGCGGGGCGACCCGTTCGGCACGGACAGGACCGTGATCGGAGATGAGGAAGGTCGACCCATCTACCTGTTCAGCACCGACTCGCCGATGCGTTCGATGACCGGCGATTTCGAAGCCATGGCGCTTTATGCGGGCACGGGCGCGGGAAGGATCGGCACGATCGTCGGTGCGGCGGAACGTCTGCATCGCATCGTCACCGACGCGGCTGCCCTCCTCGACTCTGGTGCCGCACCGATGCAGCCCGCCGACGCCGGCGGGATGCATGACACACCGCTGGCGGAGACGAACCGGGGTGAGTTGCTGGCCGCGCTGAACGAATTGCTGGAGGCCGAGCGCGCGGGTGCGCGCGTGACGTCGCAGACAGCGGCTGAAATCACCGCGCCGGAACTCAGACAACTGATAGCCGGCATCCGTCAGGACGAAGCACGCTGGTGCGGTGTACTGACGAAAGCGATTTTGTCGCTGGGCGCGACGCCGACCCGTCGCACCGGCGCCTTCTATGAAAAGGCGATGGCTATCGCCGATCTGCCTCAACGCATGGCTTTTCTGAACCGCGGCCAGGGATGGGTTGTCCGCAGGTTGCAGGCGTTGCTGCCGGAAATTCGTGACGGGCGCATCCGCAACGACCTGGTCGCGATGCTCGCCTCTCACGAAAAAAACATCAGGCGCGTCGAAATTCAGCTTTCCCCTACTGACGACCGCGCGCCGTCAGTCAACGTATGACGGACACACCTTCCTTTAAAGAACTGCCTGACCCCTGTCTAACACCAGAAAAACGGAGAAGTCGGACTATCGGGACGTCAAGGGTCAGTTCGACCGGATCACGAGCGTCGGCATGTTCGAACACGTCGGCCGCGAGAATCTGCCGGACTACTTCACGCGCGTGCAGAAGCGCCTCGCCGACGATGGCGTCATCATGAATCACGGCATTACATCGACCGATCCGGGCAGCGGCGAAGCAGCGTACGGCGGCGGTGAATTCATCGACAGGTACGTGTTTCCCGACGGCGAGCTTCCCCACCTCAGCCTTGCGCTGAATGCGATGCAGGAGGGCGGGCTCGAAGCCTTCGACGTCGAAAACCTGCGTCGCCGCTATGCAAGGACCCTGCGGCTCTGGAGCGATAACTACGAAGCTCATGCATCGACGCTGCGCAAGATGGTCGACGAGGAGAAGTACCGCATCTGGCGTATCTATCTGGCGGGCTGCGCCTACGCGTTCGAGAACGACGATGTCGCCATTTACCAGATCGTTGGGCGCAAGGCGGGCCGTCGGGCCGACACACTGCCCTGGTCTCGCCGCTATATCTATCAGGGAGATTCCCACTGACGCAAAAAACCTGCGCGACCGGCAAGGTCGGGACCGGCGACGGCCCGGTGCGTTGAAACCGCGCACATCCCGTGCAAAACCGGCCTCCGGTCACGCGATAAAAAGCCTGCCGTACCGAAAACTTCAGCCCCTGGTCAGGGCGTTCCACATGAGAGGTCAATGTCATGAGCACTATCCGTCTGGGCGATACCGTGCCCGACTTCGAGCAGGACACGTCGATGGGCCATATCAGGTTTCATGAATGGGCCGGTGACACCTGGGTCGTTCTCTTTTCCCATCCCGCGGATTTCACCCCGGTCTGCACCACTGAGTTGGGGCTGACCGGAAAGCTGCAGCCCGAATTCGAAAAACGCAACGTCAAGGCCATCGCCCTTTCGGTGGACGACGTCGAGTCGCACAAGGCGTGGAGGAAGGATATCGAAGCAACACAGAAGACGGTCGTCGGCTTTCCCATCATTGCCGACAAGGACCGGAAAGTCGCCACGCTCTACGACATGATTCACCCGAATCAGTCGGGAACGGCGACGGTGCGCGCCGTCTTTATCATCGATCCGCAGAAGAAGCTGCGCCTGACGCTCACCTACCCCTTAAGCATCGGCCGCAACTTCGACGAGATCCTGCGCGCTATCGACGCGCTGCAGTTGAGTGATGCCAGCAATATCGCAACGCCTGGCAACTGGAAAAATGGCGACGACGTGATCATCCCGCTCACGTTTCAGGACGAGGACGTCATCAAACAGAAGTTTCCGAAGGGATATCGCGCCGAGCGGCCTTACCTGCGCTTCACGCCGCAACCGGACAAGTAAGCGGCTGGCTGGCGCCCGGTCGATGACGCCCGGAGTAGCGTGCCGGCGCTCCTGACAATGCCGCCTGTTGATCCGGCAACAAGATGTCCGGAGGGTACCGCGTCAGTGCCCTCCGGTTTCACCCTGCGCCTGTCCTCATCGCGAGGATCAAGCTACGGCTCCGGGGGCCGTAGACCGCCTCGAACGAGATCGCTCCCCTGCTAGCCGAGCATGCCTGAACCGAAAATCTCGGTATGGACGCGCGCTGCCTCGACTCCGAGACGACCAAGAGTTTCCTTCTGCTCGATCATGAACGGCAATGGGCCGCACACATAGAAGTCAGCGCCAGCGATCAGCTCTTCGTCAACCAGCGACGACAGGTCGATCCGGCCGGTCGCATCGTAGTCGGTGCCGGGAATATCGTCTTCACCGACCGCCTCATAGTAGACGTGCTTCGAGAGCATCCTGCGACGAGTCGCACATTCATTCACCCAGTCCTTGAATGCGTGGACGCGACCGTTGCGGCACGCATGCGCGAACACGATCCGTCGATCGTTCCGATCCTGAACCAGAAACGAAAGCATTGAGATCATTGGTGTGATGCCAACACCGCCGCTCACTAGCACCACCGGCGTATGTTTTGTCGTATCGAGTGCAAAGACCCCTGCCGGCGCGCTGACCTCGAGCAACGCACCTACGTTGACGCCATCATGCAGTACGTTCGAGATGACACCGGGTGTCGTCTCAATGTTGCCCGGTTCACGTTTTACCGAAATGCGCAGGTAATTGCTGGTGGGTGCATCCGATAAACTATATTGACGTGGTTGTTCATAGCCGAGCACGTCGATGTAACGCTTTACGCTTACATACTGACCTGGCTTGAAGCGACCCGGCGATCTGCCGTCGACCGGTTCCAGATAGAACGAGGAGATCTCATCGCTTTCGTGAACCTTGCGAACCACGGTAAAAGGGCGAAACCCTTCCCAGTCGGCAAGATCGTACAGCTTTCTTTCGACCCCGATCATCAGGCCCGCAAGCTGCGCATAGGCGGCCGACCATGCGTCGACAGTCTCGGCGTCGACTGCGTCGCCCAGTACCTCCACGATCGACGCGAGCAGATGCTCGCCGACGATGTCGTATTGCGCGGGCGCGATGTTCAGGCTGACGTGCTTGTTCGCAATGTGCGCGACGGCTGGACCAAGCGCGTCGATATTGTCGATGTGTGCAGCGTAGGCCCATACCGCGTGCGCGAGTGTCTCCGCCTGGTTCCCGTTTTTCTGGTTCGTTTGATTGAAAACGTTCCTGAGCTCCGGATGATGCGTGAACAGCCGTCGATAGAAATGTTTTGTGATCGTCACGCCATGTTCGGCAAGAACGGGAGCCGTGGATTTGACCTTCTTCATCTGTGTGGGAGTGAGTTGCGTCATGATGTCCTTCCGCCTAAAGATGCACAAATGATGCATTATTTGTGCACGATCCGCGGTGGGCGTTTTGTCGCACGATAAGGCGATATCCAAGCCGCCTCCCGGCGGTCATGGCGAGGCCGGACTGGTCCACAAAGTGGACCGGGTACATAACGAACCGGGAGGCAAGATCCACTTCTGGGGCACGATGATCACGTTCAACCTCACGTTCTTCCCCGTACACTTTCCGGGCCTGGCCGGTATGCCGCGTCGATGTTCAGACTATCCAGAACAGTTCAAGGATTTCAATCATGTGGCAACAATTAGCGCGTTTGGCTTTGGACTGCTGCAGGTGTATTTTCTATTTTTCGTCGCATTGCCCACTTATCGCGGAGTCGGCCACGAGAAGGCGGCCGGAAAGCCATGGGAAGGCGCGAAGGGCGCGAATGGACGGTCTCAGGCCCTGCGGATTTCACCCATCCTCGGGTAAGCAACCAGAGTGCTCCCCATCACTGGTGTAAAGGAACAACGGATGAAATTCGAAGTAAAGAACATGACGGGTGGCGATGACTCGCGCGTCATTGCTAAAGCGATCGGCAGCGTCCATCCGGATGCGAAGGTCGACGTCGACGAAAGCACGCGCTGCGTCACAGTGGGCTCATGGCTGCTGGCGGAAGAATTCCTGATCGCATTCGAGGAAGCTGGTACAACGTGCGGATAACGGAAGGCTAGCGCCGCTCGCTGCCAGTCCGTTTTGGGGAGGTGATTCATGAACCAGCCCAGGTACCCTGCATCAAGTGCGGCGATCGCGGTGGCCGACGCGCACGTCACGCAATTCCCCTGCTGCATACGCGGCCCTGTCAGGACGGACGCTGGAAGCGGGGCAACTGAACAGGAAATCATGGAGGCCATCCGGGTTGCTGCTGAAATGCGCGCTGACGTGCCATATGCGCATTCAGTGCTGACGCTCGAAACGATGGACGTTCAACCCATACTCACATCCCGCGCACGATACACGACGACGAGCCCCACATAGAGCAATCAGACAGTGAACAAGCATAAGCGTCCACCTTCTTCCCTCGCAAGCCTTCTGACCGATGTGCGTGCCTGTCGGGTATGTTCGCAATATCTGCCACTCGGCCCTCGCCCGATCGTACGCGCTGGAGCGGATGCACGCATTCTCATTGTCGGTCAGGCACCGGGTGCCCGCGTGCATGAATCGGGCATTCCATGGAACGACGCCAGCGGCGATCGCTTACGCAAATGGCTCGGCGTCGACGTCGCCACATTCATGGACGAGTCGCAGTTCGCCATTATTCCAATGGGATTCTGTTATCCGGGGCGAGGCAATGGCGGCGACAAACCGCCGCGCCGTGAGTGCGCGAAATTATGGCTCGACAGCCTGCTTGAGAAGCTGCCGGAGATCCAGCTAACCTTGCTGATCGGGCAATATTCGCAACGTCATTTTCTGGGTAGCGACCGCAAGCCGTCGCTAACTGAAACGGTCAGGGCCTGGCGAGAATACGCACCCGCCTTCATTCCGTTGCCGCACCCGTCACCGCGTAACCAGGCGTGGTTTCAGCGACACGTCTGGTTCGAAAGCGAGGTACTCCCGATGCTGCGTGAAAGGATCGACCAGCTCGTGACGCATGGCGTGAGTCAGAACGGATAACACGCATCGAAACGTTTTCCAGAACGGAGCAAGACATGCCACGCACGAACCGGAAAAAATCGAAAATCCTTGTCAAACGGGCCTATGAAGATGCCAGGCCGGAAGATGGTTACCGTGTGCTCGTCGACCGCATCTGGCCTCGCGGGCTAAGCAAGGCGACGCTTGAACTCGATCAGTGGGAGCGCGACCTCGCGCCAGGCACGGAACTGCGCAAATGGTTTGGCCACGATCCGAAGCGATGGGACGCCTTTCAGCAACGCTACCGAAGCGAACTTGAAAGTGAAGAGATGCAGGAACGTATGCGACACCTGCTAGCCGAAGCGGACGGCCAGACCATCACGCTCGTTTATGGCGCAAAGGACGAGGAGCACAATCAGGCAATCGTTCTCCAGAGCGTATTGTCGAGTCTGAATGGAGGATGACGCTCGCAGCGTGCTCATGTTTTCGACGAGGTTCGATACCGCGCGAACGGACGGGCAGATCGGCAGCGGACACGTTGCCCTGCGCAGCGTGCGCCCGGCGGACAGAGAACATCACTGATCAGGGATCGCACGGCTCGCCTCTGGCACTCGCGGAATGCCCGCGAACTGAACGGAATGCAGGCACTCCGGCCAGATACCCGATTCGCCTGGTAGTCACGCAATAATCTCTGCGAATGCCGCCCGGTTTCCGTGTCCCATACTTGCGATTTTCCATCCTGCCATCGCCATATGTGTTGCGTCGGCAACACCCGGTCCGCCCGGTCATATATATCACTTCATGATATATAATTGAATGCAAGCCCTCGCGGTCTCGCGCGCGTGAGGCACCCAGTTCGTTACGACACGAGGGAGGTATCGTGATCATTAACAACGACTTCGAAATCGGCTATCTGCTGGTTGCATTCGCATTGCTGGGCATCATTCTCATCGGCAGTCTGTTCAGCATGCTGCATCTCGAGCGGTGGCATCCGAGACTCATAGGCGCGGCACTCGGCGCACTACTCGGCTTCGTGCTGATCGAAGCGGTGCCGATGTTCACCTGAACCGGTTCACGGCAAAACCCATTCGGGCGCGCAATCCAGAAGGCGCAGCGAAACCTGGTAAAGGACTGACGATGACCCCGTTCAACCGGATCCTGCTCTGCTACGACGGCACGCCGGAAGGGCAGCTTGCGTTGCGCTGCGGCGCAGCACTCGCGCAGCAACTCCAGGCTGAAACCCATCTGCTGTCGATTCTCGATTGCTCGTACTGGTCGAGTGGATTCGACGTTCTGTCCGCGATGAAATTCGAAGTCGATGAGCAGGCGGCGCGGGAAACACTGCGCGAGGGCATTGACCGTCTGCAGGCATGGGGTGTGGCCGCGACGGGCCACTATTCGACAGGAAACGCGGTCGACCAGATTTCCCGTCTGGCCAATTCATTGAAGGTCGACCTGATCGTCATCGGACATCACCCACATGGCTTTTTTGCGCGCTGGTGGACCGGAGAAAACCACGCATTGCTGCTCAACCGCGTGTCGTGCGGCGTCCTGTTCGAGGTCACTGAAGCGCGCGCGGAATCTTCCAGATGATGTCGGCATTGTGTTCGCGGGCTTCACGCATCATGTCGAGAAACGACCAGGCTGGCTGCGAAAGTCCACTGCCAGATTCCTGACCGTGTTCGCGGGGGAATTGCAGCGATTCGAGGGCAAGCTCCGCTTTTTCGTCATCGGAGATAGCCGCTTCAACACGCCTGATCGCGCCGGGTAGTTCGTCGTGCAGGATGACACCACGCGCATCGAGCCGTTTGCCGACGAGCCCCAGCAGATACTGGGCAAGCTCCCTGAGCATCACGACATCAGGCGTTGCGGGCGATTGAAACGTGATCAGCATGATGGCTCCTTGATTTGATCTTATTGCACGATCGCACCAGAAAGCCGTTGAGCAAAACGAATGAGGCGCGTCTCGACGATGCAGACGGAAAGGCCTCGGATCTACCCACGGCGATGCTCTCGTGGAAGTGAGGCAACGCATCTTTCACACTGTGACGACAGCGAGGGCCTTCAGGATGACTGGCATTGCGCATCGGAGCGAAGCACGGCGTCCCCATCGGTACGCGCAATCCGGGCAAATCATCGTTGTAGTTTCATCCGGACTGCTCCTGCTCAAGGTCCAGCCACCAGAAGGCCTGCCATCATTTTATATCACGACATGATTTATTAGGGCTGGAAATAGCATCTATTGACGTTCCTTGCGACAGCCGTCGAACTGTTTTGACTCTATGGTCAACCCGCTTCTGCTGCACTGCCGCAGTCCGAACCACTTTTTATACCACGACGAAATATACCTGGCATAGCCACCGTTCCGTTGCCAGATTGAATTCAGACATAAATATCATAATTTGATATAATTTACGTTTCCCCTGTTTCTCGACGGAGCGCCGATGAAAGCCCTCGCTCGCAGCTTGACCAAGACAGACTTCGAGCAACTATCCGAGTTTCGCTATCAGATGCGGCGCTTCGAGCGTTTTTCTGAACAGGCCGCGCAGCACGAGGACATCACGCCATTGCAGTATTTGCTGCTCCTGCACATCAAGGGCTACCCGAAGCGCGACTGGGCGACCGTCGGCGAACTCGCGGAACGGTTCCAGGCGCAGCATCACGGCGTAGTCGCGCTCGTGTCCCGCTGTGAGGCGCTCGATCTCGTCCGCAGAAAAGTCAGTGAGACAGACCGGCGGCAGGTCGAGGTCCATTTGCTGAAAGCGGGCGAGCAAGTGCTTGCCCGTCTCGCCGAGATGCATCGTACCGAACTGAAGTCGCTCGACGGCGCCTTTAACGTCCCCCAGATTGATTTTTGAGTCACAGCGCGTTTCGATATCCGTAAGCGCGATTTTTCCATCAATACGCGGCTTGCCGGCATTTCCGCGCTCGCCGCGGCGATCGGCACGCTCAGCACGTTCGCGGTGTTCGTGCTGCCGGGCCTGATTCACCTGTTCACCAGCCTGTTTTCTTCCAGGAATTTTCGTTTGCGAACCGCTCGCGGGCCCTTAATGCACTGGGGATCCCGGTGGTAATCATTCCGGTAACCGGCGGCCTCATCGCCGGCTTCATGGCGCGCTACGGCCCGGAGAAGATTCGTGGGCACGGCATTCCGGAAACAATTGAAGCCATCCTGTTCGGCGATTGCTTCAAAGACGCGCGCCTCGCAAACCGTAACCAGGAAGGCGGGAACGCGGCTCTCACACGTGACATCGAACACCCTATCCACGATCCGACTGGTTGCGGATCGCATGCGCACTGGATGCCCGGATACTTTGTGCAGACGGAAATCGTCGTGTCAAAATATGTACCGGCGGTTTTGTCCTTTCCTGCGCGAATCATCATCGCGCGAAATCGATGCCGCAGTGTGCGACGTATCCAGATTCGACGGCACCCGCTGCAATCGGATGATCGCGAACGTACTATCACGGGTAGCTGGCGATGATGGCCACGACACTTGCACACCAACGATATAAATCCCCTCCTCTCCCCGGAGCCTCTCACTGTGTCCTGGCGATACTGGGCATTCTCTGCGTGGTCGCAAGCCCGGGTGCGCAAGCGCGGGCAATCAGGATCGTATCGGGTAGCGACGGCACGAACTGCGGAGCGCCACGAGGCAACGCGACTCATGACCTCGCCCGTCAGTGCGACGGTCTCCAGACTTGCCGGTACGTACTGCACAAGGGAATCACGGGTGCTCCATCCATGAGCTGCCACAAGGACTTTCGAGCCGAATGGCGGTGTACCGACACCGAATTCCACACCGCCGCGCTTAGCCCTGAAGCAGGGTCGAGCAGTACCCTTGTACTGAGTTGCGTCGAAGAGACCGGCCCAGGCAGATAGACGCCGCAGTGCAAACGGCTCACGAAAAATACCTGGTTTGCCTGGGTACCTGACGGCATCTCGAACGGCATGAGCCATTCGGGGTCGTGCGGGCTCCAGCCAGAACCCTTCGCGCGATTGGGGCAGAACATATATATCACAAAGTGATATATAATGATTTTGACACAGTGCGCTCCCCGAGGCTGGGCAGCAGCACGCGTGAGCAGTGGCCATTCATATGGCGGCGTAGCCGCTGCCCGGCTGCTGGATAGTGGGTATCTCGAATCGGAGCGAATGACGATATGCCTGCGTTCGGGCGCATCCTGTTGTGCTATGACGCAACCCGTGAGGGGCGGCGAGCATTGCGTCATGGCGCCTCACTGGCCGGGCAGGTCAAGGCGGAAACGCACCTGCTTGCTGTCCTGAATAGCTCGACGTGGCAGCAAGGGACCGAGATTGCGTCGACCGTACCGCTCGATGTCCTGGAACAGTCTGCGAGAGAGATCCTTCGCGATGGAATCGAAAAGCTCGCCGCGCGTGGAATCATCGCAACGGCCCATTTCGCGATTGGCGATCCTCTGGAGCAGATTCCGCTTTTTGCCAATGAACTGAAAGTCGACCTGATCGTCGTTGGACATCGCCGAAGCGGTCGGGTCAGGCGATGGTGGAGCGGCAAGAACGACGGATTGCTGCTGGACAGGGTTTCCTGCGCCGTGCTCGTCGCCATGGAGCCGGAAGACGCGGATACACACGAGCCGGTAGAGGTGCTCTCCGCTCGCGTGTAAGCGCATCGTGAAAAACTCGTCGCCAGACGGCTGGACAGCCATGACTCAGACCGCGCCAATACTTCGGAACATGACTTACAGAACCATTGAAAGTGTCATTGGCAACACGTCGCTCGTCGAACTCGTTCGTCTTCCCGATGAAACGATCCGGGCGCGCAACAATGTCATCCTCGGCAAGCTGGAGGGCAACAACCCTGCGGGTTCAGTCAAGGATCGCGCCGCGCTGTCGATGATCAAGGGGGCTGAGCGTCGCGGACGCATACGGCCTGGCGACGTACTGATCGAAGCGACCAGTGGCAACACCGGCATTGCGCTAGCCATGGTGGCCGCCCTGCGCGGCTACCGGATGGTGCTGCTCATGCCGGAGGATGTTTCCGTCGAGCGGTGTCGCAGCATGGCAGCGTATGGCGCCGAAATAATCCTGACGCCGGCCAAGGGCGGCATGGAGTGTGCGCGGGACATCGCCGGGCAGATGGAACGGGAAGGCAAGGGAATCGTCCTCGACCAGTTCTCCAATCCGGATAACCCGCTTGCTCACTACGAAGGAACCGGTCCCGAGATCTGGCGTGAAACACAGGGACGCATCACTCATTTCGTTTCGGCCATGGGAACGACCGGGACCATCATGGGCGTGAGCCGGTTTCTGAAAGAGCAGAATTCCGCCGCGCAGATCGTGGGGGCCCAGCCTGAAGAAGGCTCACGCATTCCAGGCATACGCAAATGGTCCGACGGATATCTGCCGGCATTCTTTGAGCCCACACGAATCGATCGGACCGAGTCGGTGAGTCAGGCGGCGGCCGAAACCACAGCGCGTCGCCTTGCTGCGCTCGAGGGAATCTTTTGTGGAATTTCAGCGGGTGGTGCGTGCGCCGTCGCAATGCGCATCGCTCAGGAGGTCGAGAACGCGACGATCGTGTTCGTCGTTTGTGATCGAGGCGATCGTTACCTGTCAACAGGCGTGTTTCCAGCGTGATGAACATCGCGAAGGCCGGCCTGGCGCTACCTGCAACCTGCTGCTTCTCGTGCAGAAGGGGGCGATAGCACGAGCGATCAGCCTGGCAGGTGAATATAACCGGCAACACGGAATGCGATCCCGCTTTCACACGGTGACGGACTTGAGCGCAATCTCAGGAGATGGAGCCGATCATGAGCGCCGACGAGGCCTGGGTATGGCTGATTGCACTGGTGGCTGTGTGTTGCGTCCTCGGCGTCGCGCTGTCTGAACTTCTCCGCGATGCCAACTCCGAACCTGTATCGCGTCTGCACACGACAGGATTGCCGGATCGGCAAGATAGCGCGTCTCCCACCAGGGTGGGAAAAAGCGTCGCAAGCCGCCAACCGCCAGCACTTCCGTGGCGTAGATGTATCAGGTGGCCAAAGACACGACGGAGAACGCATCGTCCCTGACGGCCATGCCCTTCAGTAACAGCCTGATCCGTCCGGCGCTCTCGCTATCGAATGGCAACAGCACCCTGCCAGAGTCAGGAGTGATCCACTAACCGCCCATCGGCTGCAGCCTCAGCCTCCGCCCCGGCTCTCGCGAAACTGACACGAATACGCGCCCCTTCCCTGAACACACGTAACTCACCACGCTTCATCAGATACCGGATCGCAACGATCGCCGCGGCAAAACCAGACGCCGCACCGACCACGAGCGCCCAGCGCGGGCCAAAATGATCGGCCACCCAGCCAACGACAGGTGCACCGAGCGGCGTACCGCCCAGCGCGATGGCCAGCAGGATCGCGACGACACGTCCACGCATCTCGGGCTCGGTTGCCAGTTGCACGTAGCTGTTCGTCGACGTCGTGACCGTCTGCGCCGAAACGCCGATCATCACGAGCACCGCGCCGAACAGCCAGTAGGTCGGCATGAGCGCAGCCAGTCCGCAGCCCAGGCCGAAAACCGCCGACGCCAGCAGCAATAGCGTGATGTGAGGTCGCGCGCGACGGGCCGAAAGGAGTGCGCCACTGACCGAGCCGATTGCCATGATCGACGTCAGCAACCCGTACTCGCTGGCCCCCGCGTGAAATGCCGTGACGGACATCGTCGCGATGAAAATCGGAAAATTGAGTCCGAACGTGCCGATCAGGAAAAGCATCAATAGAACGGCTTTAAGATCAGGGCGCTTCCAGACGTAACGGAAACCATCGGCAAGACTGCCGCGGGTGTGCGCGACCCTGCTCTTCCGATAAAGCTCGTCCAGACGAAGAAATCGTAGCGAGCCAAGCACGGCCACGAACGACGCCGCGTTGATCAGGAACACCCATCCCATACCCACTGCCGCGATCAGGACGCCGGCCACGGCGGGACCGATCATTCGCGCTGCGTTGAACGACGTCGAATTGAGCGCCACGGCGTTCGACAGATCGGCCTCGCCGACCAGCTCCGACACGAACGTCTGACGCGCGGGCGAATCGAACGCGGTGACGCATCCGAGCAGAAACGCAAATACATACACGTGCCACAACTGCACGAATCCCGCGACTGTCAGTATCCCAAGGCCGAGCGCCAGCGCGCCCATTGAACCCTGTGTGGCGAACAGCAGTCTGCGCCGGTCGAGATGGTCGGCCGCATAGCCTGTCAAGGGCAACAGGAGCATCTGCGGCCCGAACTGCAACGACATCACGATGCCGACGGCGGTCGCGTTGTGATGCGTCAGTTGTGTCAGCACCAGCCAGTCCTGCGCCGTGCGCTGCATCCACGTCCCGACGTTGGACACGATCGCCCCGCTCGCCCATACCCGATAGTTGTATCCGCGCAGCGAACGGAATGTGCCGCTCACCTGCCCGCTCCCGGCTCGAGTGGCGCATTGCCGCCGTTAAACCGTCCAAACTGGCGTGCGAGTATCAAGCTCATCAATAACAGGCCCAGTCCCGTCGAAACAGCATATGCCATGGAGAACAGGTCCGCGCTGCCGACACGGCACAACAGCAGCCAGGCAACGACAAGATTGAAACCACCCCACAGCACGTTCATCGTCGAAGACGAAAGTCCTTCACCAGGCGGTTTCGCAAACGGCGTCTGAAACGCACGTCCCATCACGCCGCTCACGAAATGCGGAACGGCATTGGCCAAAAACGCACCGCCAAAGAACCACGAAACCAGGTGAATCCAGTTCATCGTCAAACGCTCCTTTCATTGAGTGCAGGGCTTGCCCGGTGCGGCCCAAAGGCATTTTCGGCAATAGCGCGTGCCGGTGCGATCAGGTATCGAGGAGGCGCTTGAGCAATTCGACCGCTGCGGCAAGCTTCTTTTGTTCGGCGGCCGCGAGCTTCGCGCGAATGGCACGGAAGAGCCAGTCCTCGCGCGCCGCACGGCCTGCCTTGATCGCTTTCCTGCAGGCTGCGGTGAGCGACAGTACCGTTTGCCGGCCGTCCACCGGATCGGGCTCGCCGCTAACAAACCCGGCCGCCTTTAGCGAGGAAACGGTCTCGCCCATCGATTGCGGGCGCACGCCTTCCGCGCGCGCAAGCGCCGTTACGGTGGCGGGCCCTTCGCGTTCGAGCAAGGCCAGCACGCGTGTTTGCGAAAACGTGAGATCGCCAAGGTTCGCCTCTTCGCGCATCCGTCGCTTCAGTTTGCCGACAAGAACCCGCAATTCGCCCGCCAGCGACAATGCCAGCGCGATGTCGTCGTCATCGCACGCACCTTTCGTTTGACTGACCATTTTTTGTCTTGCCGCCACATATGAAGGTAACCTTCACAGGTTACCTTTTCACATGCGCGCGCGTCAAGCACGCCTGAAAAGGGGCCTGGCGGCCCGGATCGATCAATAAAAGACGCTGGCACCATACGAAGGGTATACAGTGAGAAAAGGCCGGCCGCCCCTTGCGGCCTCCTGTTCATGGATCAATCATGCAATTACAGACCAAACCGGCTTCGCCCCCTGTCGGCAAAGAGAGCGCGTACTCTTACGAGCGCAGGACGCAGGCCCTTGTCCTCGCAACGGCAGACGCTTTGCGCGCGGAACAGAGACGTGTCAGTTACGCCTCTATCGATTCGAACGCCAGTAAGTGGCGTTACTCAGTTGTACGCGAGAAAGGCTGATCGTGGTGCTTGAATTCCCCAATCCCAGTCGTAGTTACGATGCCTCCAGGCATTGCGTGTGTTTCTGGGGATACGACAATTCACGCGAAATCACCTTCCAGGTCGACGACGCGATGATAAGAAATCTGCAACCTGGCGCGGGCTCCGACGAGCGTTCGATACTCAGTGCCTTTGACCAGTTTCGCGAAAAGCTTCTTGAAATCGCCAGGAAGCAGTATGTCAGCGGCCCACGGAATCGATATTCGATTTCCTGAGCGGAACCCCTTTCACCAGAACGCTCCAGGATCGGCTAACCCGCGGCGGGCCTTGGGCCGCACCACACTGACGGACCCATGGCCGACGGTACGCTAGCATGCATCGAGGCGCTCCCATTTGAAGGATCCGCTCATGACATCCACGACCAGGCCATCAACCGGAATTGAGTCGACCGAGCCGCACCACGCGGCTGGATAGGCCTGCTGAAGCTTTCCCGCCGCGTACAAGGCCGCCCAGACCTCGTGGCTCATTTGTGCTTTTTGCCGCAGCGCTTCCCCGGCGTACAGGCGTTTAACGTCGCATCCATATCGCACGAGCCCGTCGCTCTCCGCCCAGGTTTCCCGCAATGTCAGGCGGCGTACTGGTTGTCCGGCATCATGGCATGCCTTGCCGGCGGTTTGCTCCCAGTGCTGATTTCGCGAAAACCAGAGTATGGGCTTGCCGGACGGTTCAGTTCCCATGCCGCCTGGAATCAGCATCCCGCTTGCGGTGATGTGTTGCAATTTCCGGCCCGTGGTGTAGTGCCATGCCAACATCGTTTTCCCTGATTCAAAGGTCCGGCGCCAGGCGACCTGCCAGCGCCCCTGGGTAAGGCGTCAACAGCCTGGCGGAAACATCGCCGAAGGGCGGGCGAAAAAGCTGGAGGGAAGCCGGAGCATCACGCAACCCGTTCGTCACGCTCGACGTTCTCGCCCGCTCCCTGACGAAGCGAAATCACGAGGGTATGCGACTTCGCATCCAGCGGCCCACGTACAGGCCCGCCGTCGCAATCAATACTCGCGCCGTCGAGCAGCACACGCATCGCACCTCGCGCAGCCGCGGATTCAACGCGAATTTCATACCGCGTCGAATGCACATTGACCGTCGCTTCAAATCCCGGCCACGCATCCGGAATACACGGATCAACCACGAGAAAATCCCCCTCGCGACGAATGCCCAGAATGCCCTCGACACCAGCGCGGTACATCCATCCAGCGGACCCCGTGTACCAGGTCCAGCCACCGCGCCCGGCGTGCGGCGTCACGGAATAGACGTCGGCGGCAACCACATAAGGTTCGACCTTGTAGCGCTCGACGTCCATCGGCGTACGCGCGTGGTTGACCGGATTGAGCAGTGAAAACAGTCCGGCCGCCTTGTTGCCATCGCCCAGCTTCGCGAACGCGAGAATCGCCCACATCGCCGCGTGGCTGTACTGACCGCCGTTTTCACGTAGCCCCGGCGGATAGCCCTTGATATAACCGGGATCGTGCGACGTTTTATCGAACGGCGGTGCGAACAGCAAGGCAAGACCATCCTCGTGACGGATCAGGTGCTTCTCCAGCGATGCCATCGCCTGCGCCGCGCGCGCAGGATCGGCCGCGCCCGACAGCACAGCCCACGATTGTGCAATCGAATCGATCTGACACTCGTCGCTGTTTTTCGAGCCGAGCCACGTGCCGTCGTCGAAAGTCGCGCGGCGATACCACTCACCGTCCCACGCATCGCGTTCCAGTGCCCCGCGCACCGACCTGGCATGCGCGCGCCAGCGCCCGGCACGCGCAACGCACGCTGCGTCACGCGCTTCAGCCAGCGGTGCGAACAGCTCGATGGTTCGCAATAGCAGCCAGCCGAGCCAGACGCTTTCTCCCTTGCCAGCCGCGCCGACGCGGTTCATGCCGTCATTCCAGTCACCCGTGCCGATCAGGGGCAAACCATGCTTGCCGGTCAGCTCGATGCATTGATCGAGTCCACGTGCGCAGTGTTCGAACAGCGACGCCAGTTCGTCAGCAACCATCGGCTGGAAGAACGCATCGTGTTCGCCCGGACGAAGCGGCGGCCCATCGAGGAACGGCACGATCTCGTCGAGGATCGCGGCGTCGCCGGTGCACCCGGCATAGGTCGCCGTCGCGAACGCGAGCCACACGCGGTCATCTGAAATCCGCGTGCGTACGCCCTGCCCCGACTGCGGTAACCACCAATGCTGAAAATCGCCTTCGACGAACTGTCGCGCCGCGGAGCGCAGCAAATGCCGACGTGTCTCGTCCGGCTGTGTATGCGTTAGCGCCATGCCGTCCTGCAACTGATCGCGGAACCCATACGCCCCGCTCGCCTGATAAAACGCCGAGCGTGCCCAGACACGGCACGCGAGCGTCTGATACAGCAGCCAGCCGTTTAGCATCAGGTCCATCGCCCGGTCGGGCGTCTTCACCTGTACGGTGCCGAGCACGGTCTGCCAGTGGTTCGTCACTTCGGCGAGGACGGCGTCGAGATCGGCCTTGCGATAGTGTTCGATCAACGCGCGCGCCTCTTCGACGGATGCGCATTGCCCGACAAACGACACAACTTCGACGGTTTCGCCCACACCCAGCTCAATCACACCCTGCAACGCCGCGCATGGATCGAGGCCCGCGCCGGTTGCACCAGACAGTGGCTCCCTGCCGGCGAGCGCAGCGGGCGCGGCAGTCCGGCCGTTGCGGCCGAGAAATTCAGTGCGATCCGCCGTCCACGCGGTCTGCCGGCCACCAAGATCGGCGAATGCGACACGCCCCGCGAACCCGATACTCCACGGATTGCGCGCCAGCATCGCGCCGGTAGCGGAGTCCATTTCCGTCACGATGAACGGCCCCGACGCACCACGCGACGTGCCGAGCACCCATTCCAGCCACGCCGTCACGGACAGGCGGCGCGACACGCCAGACAGATTGCGCAACGTCAGCCGCGAAATCTTCAACGGGTCGGCGAGCGGCACGTATTGCAGCAAGTCGAGTGCGATGCCATTCGCCTCGTGTTCGAAACGGCTATAGCCGTGCCCGTGACGCGCGATATAGGTACCGCTGTCGCGGATCGGCAGCGCGGTGGCGCCCCACACGTCGCCGGTCACTTCGTCACGCACGTAGATGGCTTCGCCGGCTGGGTCTTCGACCGGATCGTTCGACCACGGCGTGAGCTGGTTTTCACGGCTGTTTTCAGCCCACGTGTAACCACTGCCTTCTGCCGCGACCTGGAAACCGAAGCCGGGATTGGCGATCACATTGATCCACGGTGCGGGCGTCGTCGCGCCCGCCGCAAGAACGGTCACGTATTCCCGACCGTCTTTATCGAAGCCGCCAAGACCGTTGAAAAACTCCAGTCGTGCAGTTAAAGCCAAAGGCGCGAGGGGTGGGTGAACCGGTGCGGGCCAGGGCGACGACATCGGCACCTTCTGCCGTCGAAGTGCCGACGGCTGACCCTGCATCGATGGCAACCGTGCGAGCTGGTCGGCGATGGAGCCGCGACGCGCGATCAACGCGACACGCGCGACCGATTGCAGCAACGCGCGCGCCTCCACGCTCATCAAATCGGCGCGCAGCGTATAGACCGCCCCTTGCGCAAGTTCTTCGCCGAAATGCGGCCGCGACTGGCTGCTGCGTACGGCTGTTTCGATCGCGCCCTGCAATTCCTGGGTATACGACGAAGCCCGCTCGTTGACGATCACGAGATCGACGCCCAGCCGCTTCATCCGCCAGTACTCGTGCGCCCTCAATAGCTGCCGCACCTGTGCGATATCCTCGACATCGTCGATCCGCAACAGCACGATCGGCAGATCACCGGAAATCGCGTTGGGCCAGAGTCCCGACTGCACGCCGGCCCCGCGAATGATCGTGTCCGACGGTGCCCTGAAACGCGCATCAGCGTAAATGACCGGCGCGGCGAGGCGCTGAAAATCCGCCGCCTCTTCAGCCTTGACGTCGAGATGGCGCAACTGCACCTGAGCCTGCGTCCATGCGAGCGTTTTGGCGCGATCGAACGCGTTGCGGTCATGATGCTGGTCGACCAGATCGAGCAGCAGTGCCCGCGACTCGGCCACCACCGTCCAGAACGCGACGCGCACGACCTTGCCCGGCGGCACCAGCACGCGATACCTGAGCGCGAAGACCGGATCGAGTACGGTGCCGGTGGTGTTGGTCAGCGGCTGATTGTCGAAAATCGCCGCCGCCGTGCCCGCGTTGCGCCCGCGGCCCAGAAAGCGCGCGCGATCCGATTCGTATTGCGGATCGGCGACGATCTCACCGTCGACCACCGCGAAATGCGCGGCCCACACCTGTTTTTCGTCGTGCGAACGCGGACGGCGCGTTGCCACCAGCGCGCCGAATTCGGCGAGGTGCCCGGTCTGGACAAACATGCGTGAGAAGGCCGGATGCGCGTTGTCGGCGGCGGGTGTAGCCAGCACGATTTCGGCGCAGGAAGTCAGCTCGATCTCGCGCGCCCGGCGGCCGCTGTTCGCCAGCGACACGCGGCGCACTTCGCCGTCCGCTTCGCCGGAAACCAGCACGTCCATCGTGGTCGTCAGCGAGCCGTCGCGGCGGATGAATTCCGCGTGGTCCTCGCCAAACACGACCTCTTCGTACTCGGCTTCGCTGCCCACCGGCTGTGCACTGGCCGACCACACCTGACCGCTGCGCGTATCGCGCAGGAAGATGAACGAGCCCCAGTCGTCACGGGTCGCGTCTTCACGCCAGCGCGTCACGGCCGTGTCGCGCCAGCGGCTGTAGCCGCCGCCGGTCGCCGTCAGCATGACCGCGTAGCGTCCATTCGACAGCAGGTGTGTCACCGGCGCCGCGTCAGCCACAGCCGACGCAGCGACGCGCCGCACGGTCGGCAGCACGGCGCCGTCTTCGACTGCGGACGTGCTCACTTCCTCGGCACGCGGTTGCGCCACGGCGACATTGCGCGGCATGCGTTCCTGCAACAGCAGTTCGCTCGCCTGGATCATCGGCTCGCGATGGAAACGCGCGCGCATCTGCGCATCGAGTAACGTGTTCGCGATCGAGACGATCGTCATGCCCTGGTGATGCGCCATGAAATTGCGGACAATCGCGGCATCCTCGTTATCCGGCAACCGCGAGCGCGTGAAATCGAGTGCTTCGTAGAAACCGTAACGACCCAGCGCGCCGAGTGCGGCGAGTTGCGCGTAGTTCTGTCGCGCGGCCTGCGGGTCGACCATCGCGGCGAGCCCTGTCGCATACGGAGCAATCACGCGATTCTCCGAAAGACCGCGCTTGAGACCCAGACCCGGCACACCGAAATTCGAGTACTGGTAGGTGAATTCGATGTCGCGGGCGTTATAGGCCGATTCCGAAATACCCCATGGAATACCGAGTGACCTGCCGTACGACACCTGCCGCTCGACGACAAGACGACTCGTCTGTTCGAGCAGGCTGCCGACCGGCGCGCGCATCACGAGCGAGGGCATCAGGTATTCGAACATCGATCCCGACCACGAGATCAGCGCCGAGCCATTACCGACCGGCGTCGCGGCGCGACCGAGACGGAACCAGTGGCGCGTCGTGACGTCGCCCTTCGCGATGGCAAACAGGCTCGCGAGCCGCGCTTCTGACGCGAGCAGATCATAGCAACTCGGGTCGAGGCTGTTGTCGGACTGCGAATAGCCGATCGAGAGCAGCTTGCGTTCCGGATCGAGCAGGAACGCGAAGTCCATGCCGAGCGCCATCGCGCGCGAGGTGTCGGCGAGCGACTTCAAACGTTCCCGCAGGCGATCCGGCGCGTCGGCGAGTTGTTGCCGGTCGCGGCCATGCTCGACGACGCTCTTGCCTGACGCATCGATCCAGAACATCAGGTCGGCCGAACTGTCGTCGCCGCTGGCCGGCACGATTTCGCGCGTTGCTTTCGCGGCTTTTTCCGTTAAACGGGCCAGCGATGGCGACAGGGCTTCGAGCGTTTGCGGCCCTTGCAATTGCGCTTCGATCTCGTCGAAGATCGCGGCAATCTGCCTGCCACGCGTGCCGCTTGCGGCGGGTAGCGCATCGACGGCTTCACGCGCGAGTTGCAGGTTATCCATCATCCCTCGTCGCGCAGCCGGTGCGAGCGACGCATGCAGCCATTCTTCGCAGGCGTTTGCGACGACGATCAGATGCCCCGCCAGATTGCCGCTATCCACCGACGAAACATAAGCCGGCGCCAACGCCTTGAGATCCAGTGTCCCGTACCAGTTATAGAAATGTCCCTTGAAACGCGGGAGTTTCTGCATCGACGCGAACGCCGCTTCGAGGCGCTCGACGGTTTCCGTCGTGCCGGTCCAGCCGAAATCGCGCGCGGCGACCGCCGACAGAAGATAAAGACCGAGATTGGTCGGTGAAGTCCGATGCGCGACGACAGGCTTCGGGTCTTCCTGGAAATTGTCGGGCGGCAGCATGTTTTCCGCTGGCGTGACGAAGGTCTCGAAGAAGCGCCACGTGCGCCGCGCGATCAGGCGCAGGTCGCGCGCGTCCGGGTCCGACATGGCGAAGCGCCGCGCGACGTCCGGTGAGCGGCTCGCCCACAACGCGAGCGCCGGCGCGGCAAGCCATAACAACGCAAACGGCAGCGCGAGCGGCCAATGCGACGGTGCGAACGCGATCGCGCTAACCGGCAGCGCCAGTCCGAGCATGGTGCCGCCCGCCATTTGCCGATAAAAACCTTGCAGGTCGAGCCGCGGACTCCCCTTCGACTGCGCAGCCGTCGTCCATTCAAGCAGACGGCGGTGCGTCACGAACAACCGTGTCAGCGACCGGACAATCGCATCGCCCATGTGCCATGCGTGATCGGCAAGGAATGCGACCGACAGGAAGATTTGCAGCGCGGCGAGCCGCACATCGGCGGCCAGCACACCGATGTGATTGCGCAGACGGATGCCGGTGCGCCGCGGCACGATCGCGAACAGCGTCGGCAGGAAGGCGGGAATCGCCAGCGCGCCTGACACCAGCAAGCCGCCCGCAATCCCGGCGCGGATCGGCATCAGCCAGCACAGACCGAATGCGGCGACCATCGACGGTGCGAGCAGGGAGCGCCGCAAATTGTCGAGCATCTTGAAGCGACCAATCGACGGCATCGCGTGCCGGTCGCGACCGCGATGCCCGACGATCCATGGCAGCAATTGCCAGTCGCCACGCGTCCAGCGATGCTGCCGCCTGACCGTCACGTCATAACGTGACGGCACTTCCTCGACCACTTCGACATCCGATGCCAGACCGGCGCGCGCAAAAATCCCTTCGAACAGATCGTGACTGAGCAACGCATTTTCCGGCACGCGGCCATGCAAAGCCGCTTCGAATGCATCGACGTCGTAGATGCCCTTGCCGGTAAACGAACCTTCGCCGAACAGATCCTGATAGACGTCGGACACGGCCGCAGCATACGGGTCCATTCCGCCCGGACCGGAGAAGACGCGCTGATACAGCGAACCCTCCTGGCCAACGGGCAGCGAAGGTGTGACACGCGGCTGGAGAATTGCGTATCCATCGACGACGCGTTGTTCGACGTCGCTGAATTTCGGCCGGTTCAACGGATGCGCCATCTTGCCGATCAACCGCAACGCCGCGTCTCGCGGCAAACGCGTATCGGCATCCAGCGTGATCACATAACGCACGTCGGACGGCACGTGCGGTGCTCGCCCGGCGATCGACAGGAAGGTCGTGTCGGTCGCGCCGCGCAGCAAACGGTTCAGTTCGTGCAGCTTGCCGCGCTTGCGCTCCCAGCCCATCCATTTGTTCTCGCTCGCGTTGAAGACGCGTCGACGGTGTAGCAGCAGGAAGCGGCTACCGCCGGGACCTGGCTCGTACCGGCGGTTCAACGCCTCGATGGCATCGGCGGCGACGGCGAGCAGATGCGCGTCGCCGGCCACCACCTCCTGATCTGCATCGAGGCCGTCCGCCAGAAGCGCGAACGACAGGTCACCACCCGCACCCGCGAGGTGATGCACCTCGAGACGTTCGATCTGCTCGCGCAGGTCGGCTTCGCTCGTCAGGAGCGTCGGCACGGCGACCAGCGTGCGCAGCGACGACGGCACCCCCGCCGTCAGTTCGAGACCCGGCAACGTGATCGCGCCGAAACTCCACGCGATCGTCCGGTTGATGAGCGCGGTCGCGACCTCGGTGGCGGGCAGGAATCCGCACACGGCAAACAGCACGAACACACTGGCGTCGAGACCGCGTGGCGCCAGCGACCAGAGCAGCCACAACGCCAGCGCCAGCAACGTCGTGGCGAGCGCGAGAATCTCGCCGACGTAGCCGCTGATGCCGAGGTGGAGGTTGAATCGCGTGATCCGCAAACGTGACGGTGGACGGAACCCGATCGTCTGTTCAAGCACGCGGCGGCCCTCCGCGATCAGGTGGTAGCCGGGGTCGCTGGTTCGCTCCGCGTGCGCGGCATCGCCTGTTTCTCCGGCCGCCGCCTGCGCCGAGCGAAGCGCGAGATCGGCGACTTCGAGTTCGGTAAAGTGCGAGCCGCGCGCCAGCTGCTCGATCGCGCTGCGGTACAGATTGCGGGTCGGAAAATCCATCGCACCAAAGGCGCTGCCCGCACGCAGCCGGGCGTCGACGAGACTCATGCTCTCGAACAGTTCCGCCCAGTCGATGTCGGAAATCAGCCGCATGCTGGTGATCACGTTGCGCACGGTGACGTTCGACGCGCCCTGCCGCTGCTGCGCGTGCTGCACGACTTCGTCGACGCTGGCGCCCTGGAGCCTGAGCCGCTCTTCCAGCCAGCCCAGCGCGGGTGTGGTTCGCGGATCCTGATCGCGCAGCCGTTTAGCCAGTTGTGCGGCGAACAGTTCCGAGAGCAGGTCCGACGAACGCGTCGAGATATCCGCTTCGAGTGCCGAGCGCGCGCTGCCCGATTCGAGCAGACGGTCGGTGAGCGCATCGGCGTCCGCGCGTGCGCCGCGCCCCGCGGTGATCTGGTCGGTAAGACGTCGCAGGTTTTCGATCAGGACGATGCGCAGCGTGATCGCGACCGCCCACAGTTCACCGATCGTCAGTGGCTGAACCCGTTGATACGCATCGATGAAACGCCGCAGGATCTGCGGATCGAAGTGGCTGTCGGTATGCGCGACGAACGCCCATGCGAGGCCGAATACGCGCGGATAGCCGGCGAACGGGCCAGCGGCGAGCTTGGGCAATTGCCGGTAGTAGCCGTGCGGCAGGTCGTCGCGGATTTCGCGGATCTGTTCCTCGACGAGGTGATAGTTGTCGAGCAGCCATTCGGCCGCTGGCACGACGCCCCGGCCGCTCTCCAGTTCCCAGGCGCTCGCCCGGTAGGCCGCGAGCAGGACGGCGGCGTTGTCGTCAAGCCGCGTGTGCAGCGATAGCACGACGGGCGGCGTCTTCGTCACCGGCTGCGCGGCAGCGAGGCTCTGCGCGTGTTGCTCGAGCCGTTCGACGCCAAACAGTTCCTCTCGCACCGGTGCGGTGTCGGTCCACGGCGGCGACACGAAGCGACGTCGCGTGACATAGTGAAGAATCGCGTTCACAGATGCGTTTCCTGCGACGTCTGTGCCATCGGCAGACCGGACTGGTCGCGGCGACGCGCGATGTTCGCGACGCTTGCATCGGACGCCGTCGTTGCATCGGCGCACTGTTCATCGAACTGGGACATGATCGGTTCTTCCTTCGAGGGCGGCCGGATTACGCGTGTCGCGCGTGTGGACGCCTGCCGGCCGTGGTGGGTCCGACGGATGCGGAAAGAGCACGCAAACCCGTCAGGACGAACAAGCGGCCACGTGCGGCCTCCGCCGACGTGGTCAGCCATGACGCGACGCGGCCACTGACGCAGCCGCGGATTACCGGCGAATCGAAACATTCCGCAGGAACCATGCGGGCAAAGGGAATGGGTCAGTCGACCGTCACACGCAAACCGTTAGCGGCCGTTTAGCGATGCACGAAAAGTCGGATGGACTTCGCATCGGACCGATGCGGCTCTGAATGAGAGACAGAGGGGCACTTGCGCATCCCTGTCCTTAAAGATGAAGTTCCCGGCTCAACATCCGGAAAGGGTGAAACAGAAAGGCCACGAATCCGTGCCCCGGGTGCCTGCTATTTTTTTCTGGCCGGGGCGCTGGCCGCGACGGCCTTCGGCGCACTCGCCGGGGACACGCCTGCCGCAGGAGCGATCACCTTTTTGGGTTGTTTAGGCTTTTTAGCCTCGCGATTGCCGCGCATCGTGCTCTTTGCCAATATGTTTCTCCTGATTCGCCGGTCGCGAAAGCGACCACCATGTCGCCCAGTCTGGGCGCATTTGGCGATACTGTCGCGATTTTTCTTTTGAATGTCCGTTGCGCATCTTCCAGAGGAAGCCAGCCAGACGGGTCCCAATCAGCTCACCAATCTGTCGGCGACGAATATAGCGTATGCTGCTGGTATGACGTCATGTGTTTGCGACGGTCATAGCTTGATTCCCCTATTTTCTGCATTCCAGAATATTTCCTTTCCCCCCCGGCCAGCACGACTGGCGCAATGAATCGGGTTATTCCCCGAGTTGCTGCCTTGCGAGCCGGCCCCTTGCATTACGTTTGAGATAACCATGTTTTTACAGAAACAAAGCCACGTGGTGAACCCGCCATCCGCTCCACAAATACCGCATCGCAATTTTGACGGAGAAGCCCGCGATCGCCTGATCGTCTGGATTCGCCGGCGCATGGACGAATATGGAATAAGCACCGAGAATCTTGCCGCCGCCATCGAAGCGGATAAACCGTTGACGCCCCGTTACCGTGATCACAAAGGCAACGAGTGGAACGGTGAGGGCGATATGCCGGACTGGCTTAAACATGTCCAGCAACTCGGTGTAGACGTCGATTTTTTCGCAGTCCGTAAACAGGACGCCGCGCCAGGATCGGGTTCGCCTGGCGATGCGGGAATGTCGATTTTTACCGGTGCCCGATAACGCCTCGCGTTACGCTGCCTGGAGTCGACCCAGGATAAAGGCGAGCAAATCGCCACTGGTCGCATGAGCCATGCCAGTCGAAAAACTGGCTCAACAACAAGCCTTGAATCGAGTCCGCGCCAGCGCCAGTCGTCGCGCATGTTCACACCGTGCTCCAGCAACTCGTTTTCTTCGAACGATCGACCTGCTTGCAGGCGACACTGCATCCGCTTACCAGGCGACCAGTTCCCCGGCGCGTGAAAGAAAGAGCTTCAGCACGGCGGACGTATTCGCCCTGCTGTAGCCGATCACCAGATCGACCGTGGGCGCATCTCCTTCGAGCGGCCGGCTGACGACCGACCACGGCAGCAGATTGTTCGCGTACTCGGGCATCAACGCGAGGCCCCGCGTGGAAGCGACGAGCGACATCGCCATCGCGAGATTGTCGACACCGTGTTCCGCTGCGACTTCCACGCCGCTTTGCTGCAGATACTTTTCGATCACGTCGTGCAGCACGCTCGCCTTGTTCGACGCCATGATGAAGGGTTCACCCACGAAATCGCGCGGGCTGATTGCCGCTTTGGCCGTCAACGGATGATCACTCGGCATGAGCGCGAGCAGCTTCTCCCGGTTGACCACGCGATAGTCGAGATCGAATCCCGGTTCGGCACGCAGAAACGCGAGATCGAGCTTGCCGCGCGCGAGCGCATCGGCGAGATCCGGTGAATAGTGGCTCGAGACCGTGACCTCGATGTTCGGCAGTTCGTCACGCAGCACCTGCATGGCGCGCGGCAGCCACGTCATTTCCTGCCCGGTCAGAAAACCGAGCGCAAACACCTGCCTTGCGGGTTGCGCCGCGCGGCGCGCTGCCTCGGTCGCGGCGTCGACCTGCGTGAGCGCGAGTCGGGCGTGATCGAGAAACGCCTTGCCCGCCGCAGTCAGTTCAACCCCACGCGCGCTGCGGTTGAACAGCTCGGCCCCCACCTCGTCCTCCAGATCGCGAATCTGGCGGCTAAGCGATGGCTGCGAGGTATGGAGCCGGCGCTCGGCCGCCACCGTCAGGCTGCCGGCCTCAGCGACCGCCACAAAGTACCGCAGATGTCGAAGCTCCATGGTCTCTCTTCAGTTAGCCATACCTCAAAGGCATGCCAGTCAGCCTACAAAGTCTTTTTGTTTTCCGCAAGCCTCCACTAGATTACCGTTCAGGCAGCGACACAACGAGGACCCAGCGGCGAAGGCCCGGCAACCCGATCGTCGACCTGCTTCATGCCTTTCATCTATATCGCAGGAATCGGGAAGCGACAGCCGGGCTGTCCACTGACCTTACAGGAGTTTCGCCATGACCCGCCATACCCATCAGAACGTACCGACGCAATACGTTGAAGCAAACGGCACTCGCTTCGCCTTTCGCCGGTTCGGCAAAACGGGCGGCGTGCCGCTCGTGTTCAACATCCACTTCACCGGCACGATGGATCACTGGGATCCGGCCGTGACCGACGGTCTTGCGCAAAGCCGCGAAGTGATCCTGTTCAATAACGCGGGCATTTCCAGCTCGTCGGGCGAGGTGCCGGAGTCGATCGAGGAAATGGCGGACAACGCTGCGGCGTTCATCAAGGCCCTTGACCTCACGAAGGTAGACGTGCTCGGTTTTTCGATGGGCGGCCTGATCGCCCAGGAACTCGCGCTCGCCGAACCGCAACTCGTACGCCGCCTGATTCTCGTCGGTACGGGCCCGCGTAGCGGCGAAGGTATGAGTTCGCTTACACCCGAAGCGCAGGACATTTTCGGCGCGACATATGAGGAACCGGATCAGCTGTGGCTGCGTGTGCACTTCTCGCCTTCGGCGGCGAGTCAGGCAGCCGGACGTCAGTTCCTCCAGCGTTTCCGCCAGCGCACTGAAGGCCGCGACCCTGAAGCCAATGAAAAGGTCGCGCCGGCACAACTCGCCGCGCTCGGCAAATGGGGCGCTTCGCGCGAAAACCCGTACGACTATCTGAACGCACTCACGCAACCGACGCTCGTCGTCAACGGCGACAACGACGTGATCATCTATTCGATCAACTCATGGATTCTTCAACAGCACATCCCTGATGCGCAACTGATCATCTACCCCGACGCGAATCATGGCTCGCTTTACCAGTATCCGGAGCGTTTCGTGACTCACGCCAGCCAGTTTCTGGACGAAGGCAACGAACGCGCTTAAGCCTGTGCTGAACCCATACTCAGGAGTCTTGTCATGAGCAACCTCACCGGAAAGACCGCCCTTGTCACGGGCGCATCACGCGGCATCGGCCGCGCCAGCGCACTCGCACTCGCAAAGGCTGGCGCCCAGGTCCTCGTTCATTACAGCAGCGGAGAAAAGGCGGCAGACGCGGTGGTCGCCGAAATCCGCGCGGCGGGTGGCAACGCCCAGAAAATCGCGGCTGATCTGCGTGCCGCGGATGGTCCACACTCTCTTGCACAACGTGTGCGCGCCGTGGTCGGACATCGCCTTGACATCCTCGTGGCGAACGCCGGCATTTCGAAAGCGGCGAGCATCGAGGACACGACCGTGGAAGACTTCGACAATCTCTTTGCCGTGAACGTACGTGCGCCCTTCTTTCTCGTACAACAGCTGTTGCCGGTGATGTGCAAGGGCAGCAGCGTGGTGATGCTCTCTTCGCTGGCGGCCCGTGCCTCGCTGGGCACCCTGCCCGCCTACGCCGCCACCAAGGGTGCAATCGACACGCTGGTCCGGCATTTCGCTACCGCACTCGGTGCGCGCGGCATCCGCGTGAACGCCGTCGCACCGGGCGTCGTCGACACCGAAATGTCGAGTTTCACGAAGACAGAAGCGGGCCGCGAAGCCGCTCTCGGCATGCAGGCGTTGAAGCGCGTCGCGCAGCCCGACGATATTGCCGGCGCGGTCGTCTTTCTCGCGTCAGACGCGGCACGCTGGATAACCGGCGATACATTGAGCGTCGACGGCGGATCAAGGCTCTGAACTGATCGGCAGTATATGGATGTCATGGTCGCATCTGAATTCGAAATAGTTAGTCATCCATATTTATAAATTGTCACAAAGATACGGTGCAATCCAGCTGCGAGCGCCAGGCGCATATCGCGACGCAATCCCTCACCGCACTGCCTCACCCTCACCGCTTAAGGAAAGATCATGGCTCATCTGTTCACATCAACGAAGCTCGGCCCGTACACCCTCTCACATCGCGTCGTGCTGGCGCCGATGACTCGCCTTCGCACCATCCAGCCCGGGGACATTCCCAGCCCGATGATGGCCGACTTCTATGGCCAGCGCGCTTCGGAAGGTGGCCTCGAAATCATCGAAGGCGTCAGCATTTCGATTCCCGCGCGCTCCTATCTCGGCGCGGCAAGCTTCTATCACGACGGCCAGACGGAAGGCTGGAAGGCCATTGCGAACGCCGTTCACGCAAAGGGTGGCCGCGTATTCATGCAACTCATCCACGGCGGCCGGCAAAGCCACGTCGAAATGACGGGCGGTGTCGATCCGGTCGCGCCTTCGGTGGTGCCATTCGAAGGCGTGGCGCTGACGAAGGACGGCTTCGTGCCCGCGTCGCCGCACCGCGCGCTCGATATCGGGGAAATCCCCGGCGTCATCGAGGAATTCCGCGTCGCGGCGCAGCGCGCGCTCGATGCAGGCTTCGACGGCGTCGAGCTTCACGGCGCCAACGGCTATCTCGTCGACCAGTTCATCCAGGACGGCACGAACAGGCGCACGGACGCGTACGGCGGCCCGATCGAAAACCGCGTGCGCTTCCTGCGCGAAGCCGTCGAAGCGCTCATCCCGGTGTGGGGCGCGGACCGCGTGGGCGTGCGCATCTCGCCGTCAGGCGAATGGGGCGGCATTGCCGACAGCGATCCGGAAACGACGTTCAGCCATGTCGCCCGCGTGCTCGACGAATACAAGATCGCCTACCTGCACGTAATCGAACCGCGTATCAAGGGCGACGACACGCTTCACGAAGATCATCCGCCAGTTGCTACGCGCTATCTGCGCCCGCATTTCCACGGTCCCATCATTGCGGCAGGCGGCTTTGACGGCGAAAGCGCCGAAGCGATCGTCGCGTCGGGCGATGCCGATCTCGTCGCGTTTGGTCGTCACTTCACGTCGAATCCAGATTTGCCGTATCGTCTGGAGCACAAGCTGCCGCTGACACCTTATGTCCGCGCGGCGTTCTGGGGCGGCGACGAGAAGCATTACTCGGATTTCCCGCCTTATCAGGCTGTCGAGGCCACCGCGGCTGCATAAGCCGAGGTGAACCCGGTTTCAACCATCCCGTTCAAGAGGTTCACATGTCACGCACGATCAGGTTTGCAAAAGCAGGCGGTCCGGAAGTCCTCGAATTCGTCGAGACCGACGTCCCCGCCCCTGGCCCGAACGAAGTTCGCATCAAAGTCAAGGCAATTGGTATCAACCGCGCCGAATCGATGTGGCGCACCGACGTCTATATCGAGCCGGTCGAGTTTCCCGCGGGGCTCGGCTACGAGGCGGCCGGTATCGTCGACGCGCTCGGTGCGGATGTCAAAGGTCTGGCAGTTGGCGACAAGGTCAACGTAATTCCGTCGTTCTCGATGAACCAGTACTTCACCTATGGCGAAGTGATCATCGCGCCGGGCCATGCGGTCGTGAAGCATCCGGAGTCGCTTTCGTTCGACGAGGCCGCTTCTGTGTGGATGATGTTCGTGACCGCATATGGCGCGCTGATCGAAGACGCCAAAATCACCAGAGGCGACGTCGTGCTCATTCCGGCTGCATCCAGCAGCGTCGGGCTGGCCGCGATACAGATCGCCCGCTACGCCGGCGCAACGCCCGTTGCGCTGACGCGGACCTCCGCCAAGCGCCAGCCGCTGCTCGATGCGGGCGCCGCGCACGTAATCGCCACCGACGAGGTCGATCTCGTCAAGGAAGTCATGCGGATCACCGAAGGCAAAGGTGCGCGCGTGGCGTTCGATCCAGTCGGGGGCGCGAACTTCGCGAAGCTGATTGCGGCTCTGTCGTTCGGGGGAATCGCGTTCATCTACGGGGCGCTCGACGAGGGTGTAACGCCGCTGCCGGTGCTGGACATGATCGCTAAAGTGATCACCGTGAAGGCGCACAACATCTGGCTGACAAGCGGCGACGCGACACGTCGCGGCGCTGCGGTCGAGTTCGTTCTGAAGGGGCTTGAGGCCGGCGCGCTCAAACCTGTCATCGACCGCACGTTCAGTTTCGATGACATCGTGGAGGTTCACCGCTATCTGGAAACGAACGGTCAGTTTGGCAAGATCGTCGTGACCGTATGAACACGTTCACCGGCTGGGCCCGCTCTTAAGCACAGCTGGTGCAGGCGCGCGCGTGCCTTGGGCGTCTGCTGTGGGTCAGCGCGTGCTGACACGCCGCAAGGGCGCGTCGACTACGCGTGGTTGAAGCTGCGCGACCTGGCGAGTCAGTTTCGTCAGGTCACGCGCGACAGCGCCGCACCAGATCGTGTCCTGCTGTGCCGAACGACGGTTGAGCGCATCGCCGCAGTGATTGCGCGAGTCCGTCATGTCGCTCGCGACGCGTTGATTGCGCGAGCGCGCCGCCCGGTCCATTTCCCGCTGAAGCCAGTTCCCGAATCCCACAACGGAAATCACCGCCACCGCCAGAAACGCATACTCAATTTTCCGCAAACGCATCGTTGTTCCGGCTTCTCTTTTTGATCCAATGATAGCGACGGGCTGACGCCGCTGCCGCAGCGAGCGAGATGATATCAACGACAGCGCGGGTGCGCTTGCGAACTGTGCCCTGATCGTGGCGCGCACGCCGCACGGTGTTGACGGACGTATTCCTGCTGGGCTTGACGTCTACGCTTGGCCGAAGCACGGCAGCTCCCTGGCGGGCCTACGGATTTTCCCTGAGCCTGTCCCTTTAGCTGGCCTTGATGCGCACCGCACGCGCGTCGCGACGTAACGCGCGCTGGCCCTGCGCACCGGCGCCGCACCCCGATACATCCCACCGCGTTGCCCCTCCTCTATGCGCCAGTTTCATACTGGGTATGAATTCGATTGTATGGAGTTATGGGCCAGACGCGGCTACCTTCGCAACACGTCTGAAAAAAGAGGCGCAGTGGCGGGCAATCGAACACTCCACCAACGACTTTTATATCGAACCGGATGAACATTAGTTCGTTATCCGATTTATTTTTTAAAGCACAAAAGACGACAAATATTAATTTCAAACGTCCGGGGCCGCCTGCGATGTCTCGCGGAAAAGGCTTGCTCAGTCTCATGCGGACAGCGTGACGATTCAAAAATAATGAAGGAGACAAAACCGTGATTAAAAAAGAGGCGCTGCTGCGCGCGACGACGCTAGCGTGCGTGACCGCGATACTGACCGCCTGTGGCGGCTCCAATGGCAACCCCGCGCAATCCGCTGTGCTGGCAAACAGTCAGGCCCAGGTCGAGACCGGTCTTGTCACCGGCAATCCTGCTGACTCGTCCGGCATTATCAGCTTCAAGGGCATCCCATACGCAGCGGCGCCCGTCGGCGCGTTGCGCTGGCAGGCGCCTCAACCGCCCGTCAAGTGGACCGGCAGCAAGGCGGCCACGCAATACGGCAACACATGCTGGCAAGGCACCGCATTCGGCGCCGTCGACAACAGCAAGGCAAGCGAAGACTGCCTGTTCCTCAACGTGTGGACCGGCGCGAAATCAACCACTGAAAAACGCCCTGTGATGGTGTGGCTGCATGGCGGCGGCTTCCAGTTCGGCACATCGGGAGATCCGCGCTGGGAAGGCGGCAACCTCGCGAAGAAAGGGGTGGTCGTCGTATCGCTTAACTACCGGCTCGGCGTGTTCGGTTTTCTTGCGCGCCAGGATCTCGACGCCGAATCGGGTGGCAAGTCGTCCGGGATGTATGGCCTGCTCGACCAGATCGCCGCGCTGCATTGGGTAAAGACAAACATCGCGGCGTTCGGTGGCGACCCGAACAACATTACCGTGTTCGGCGAATCGGCCGGGGCGCATGCGGTCGGGATGCTTCTGGCGTCGCCACTCGCCGCGGGCACCTTCAACAAGGCGATCGCCGAAAGCGGAGCCTTCTGGGAAACACCGCAGGGCGTGATGCGATCGCATGCTGCCGTGTCGCAGATCGGCGCGCAACTGGGCGTGACGATGGGCGCCAAAACGCTGGCCGATCTTCGTGCCTTGCCGGCTTCGCAGCTGATGACCGACCCGACGGAACCGGCCTGTAACCCGAGCGTCGACGGTTATGTGCTCACAACCGATCCTTACTCGCGATTTGCCGCCGGCCAGCAAAACGACGTACCGCTGCTCGAAGGACAAAATGCGGACGAAGGCACGATTTTCGCCGCAACGGCAGGCATTCCCGCCGACACGAAAGATCACTTCGTCACGGCGGCTACTGCCGCGTTTGGCTCCGCGAACATCAATACGTTCCTGCAGTTCTACCCGGCAACCACCGACGCCGCGGCACAGCAGTCGGAAGTCACGCTTGCGGGCGATCTGATCATCGCGTCGCAAACGTGGGAAATGGCCAATCTGCAGCTGAAAACCGGCAAGTCGCCTGTCTACTCGTACTACTTCAGCCAGACGTCCGCCTACAATCCGCTGCCCATCCACGTGTCGGAAGTGCCGTACGTCTTCCAGAATCTCGTGGCAAACGGCCACGGCGCGCCTGATGCGACTGACGCCGCGGTCGCGGAAGCGATGTCGTCGTACTGGACGAACTTCGCGAAGACCGGCAATCCGAACGGCAACGGTCTGCCGGACTGGCCCGCGTACACGGGTGCGGCCGGCAAGGTCATGGGGCTCGCGACGCCGCTTCAGGCGCAGTCCGAAGTGTCCACGGCCCGCTTCCAGTTCCTGAACAGCTTCAGAAGCAACGGCAGCCTCGGCTTCGCGTTCTAACCGTTCCTTGAATCGTGATGCCCGCTCGAAGGCGCTTGCGTCTCGACGGGCATGACGCCGACGTACAGTTTCATCAAAAACGGCCATACAGGTGTCGTTCGACGGCAATCTGCGAGACAGACGGTTGCCCTGGAACGCAGCCCATTGGAGACCCGATGCACAAGTTTGTTCCAACCATCAAGTTTCGCCTGGCGATGGCCCTTGGCATCCCAGCGCTGCTCACACTGGGCATCGGTGTGGTGGCGACGGTCGCGCTGCGCGATTCGCATTCGTTTGCCGGCGTGTCCACACACGCCCTGCTCTGGCTACTACCTGTTGCCACAGGCGGGACGATTGCGATACTCGCGTTTGGCTTTGTGCATCTGCAAGCCATCGTGGTCGACGGTCTGGGCAGGCAATCGCGTTCGTTCCAGTACCTGTCGCAGACACTGGATCTGTCGAGGCGATCCGCCGCGCGCCGCATGGATGAGTTCGGGCGCGGCGCCGTATGGTTCGACCGGTTCATGAACCGCGTCGAGGAAACCGTGCTGACCGTCCAGGCCGCGACCGATTCGGTCAGTACGGCCACGCAGCAGATCGCGGCGGGCAATATGGATCTTTCAGCCCGCACCGAGGAACAGGCGGCGTCGCTTGAGGAGACCGCTGCGAGCATGGTCGAACTCACGGAGACGGTCAGGCACAACACCGACAACGCACGTCAGGCAAACAACCTCGCGAGCCGCGCGTCCGGGATGGCGGACGACGGTCACGACGCAGTTCAGGCGATGATGCACACCATCGAGCAGATCAACCAGGGATCGACCAAAATCTCCGAGATCACCGGTCTTATCGAAGGCATTGCGTTCCAGACGAACATTCTCGCGCTCAACGCCGCAGTGGAAGCCGCGAGAGCCGGCGATCACGGGCGCGGCTTCGCGGTCGTCGCAAGCGAGGTGCGCAATCTCGCGCAACGCTCTTCAACGGCGGCAAAGGAAATCAAGGCGCTCATCGGCTCGTCGGTTGCAATGGTGCGCGAGGGATCATCGCAGGCGGCGCATGTCGGCTCGACGGTGGAGCAGGTCAAGACCGCGATCGGACAGGTCTCGGCCATCGTGGCGGAAATTGCGAGCGCATCGGAAGAACAGAGCCGGGGAATTGAACAGGTCGCAGCGGCCGTCACGCAGATGGATCAGGTCACGCAGCAAAATGCCGCGCTCGTCGAACAGGCGGCGGCCGCAGCCCAGTCGCTCGAAGAACAGGTGACGCGCGTGCGAGGCACGTTATCGGAATTCAAGGTTGGCACGGCAAACACGGCGAAGCTGTCGGCTTGAGCGCGCATGGCCGCGCGCCCGTCGCACGTGACGTGGGATTCGCCTCGGCACCTTCATTTCGGTCTGGCGTGAAAAACACTTCAGGGTATGCGATACCAGATCCGGATGCCCGAATACCAGTGGCTGACGCTCGTGTCGTCACCGCTGCCGAACGTCGACAGACTTTCTACGTTCACGACATCGATGCTTTCTTCGGCAATCCATGCGTTTGCGCGTTCAACGAGCGCCGCCGCGTTTTCGTAGACGTGTCCCTTGATGAGGTGACGCTGCATGACCTGCCGCTCGAAATCCTTGAAAGCGATTTTCATTGTTGAAGTCTCCTGTGTCCGGGTCTTGTTGTGTGCCTCGGGACATCAGTCTATCAATCAAACGGAGCGAACGGAAACGCACGAAACGGTTGCGCAAACGAAACTGCCGCTCCAATAAGGAGCGGCAGCAGACGGCGACCTTAAAGGTTGCCGTTATACCCCGATCAGCCGTGTGCCCTTGAGGCCCACTGTTGCGGGGTCGTTCAGGCCTTGACGCGCCCGAAACAGCGACTTAAAGCGGCGTGATATTCGCTGCCTGCATGCCCTTCGGGCCGCGCTTCGTTTCGTAGCTGACCTTCTGGTTTTCAGCCAGGGTCTTGAAGCCATCGCCTTTCACTTCCGAGAAGTGCGCGAAAAGATCTTCACCACCTGCGTCCGGCGTAATGAAGCCAAAGCCTTTGCTGTCGTTGAACCACTTGACGGTACCGGTTTCCATAACCCACCTTGCGAAAAAAATAAATAATCCGCCCTGTTAAGGAGCGGCTGAGAAGGATCAAGGAGTGAGAGGACAACGAATACCGCTGAAGAGGCGACACATTGATGATCAGCAATCGATCTTCTTGAACTTCGGCCCTCACAGTACGCTGTGAAGGCTTCCAAAGCAAGGTTTATTAAGTAACGGTTTGTTGGTCAGACCCGCGGCGGCCGCCACAAAGGGTTACGCGCGACCTTGAACAAACGGTTCTGACGTCCTGAACATACAGCAAATGGCATGAACCCGTAGCTCTGGGCCGACGCTTTACGTCTGCTCGATACTGAGTAGCCGCGCGTGCAGAAGACGTGCAAGCGATTCACCGCCCTCGCGCATCACCGCATCGTGATTCCAGCGAAAGACCGGACGTGCGATGGGCGCGAGCAGATTCATCCACGACCGGCTCGTATGGATCTGCCAGTCGTAACGCACGATGGTTGCGTCGCCATCGTTTGCAAACTGCCACCGGCCGGTGCCCCGCACGTCGCCGGTCGCCTCGCCTTCGAGCGCGACCAGCGGATCGACGTGCGTCACGTGCATGTCGAAGACGATCCGGTACGGCAACGCGCCTTTCCACGTATAGCGATGAACGGCGCCGATGCCCTCGCCCGTTCCCGGCGCGATTTCGACCACGCGTTCGACGTTCTTCCACCACCGCGGCCAGCGCGACGCATCGCGAACCACAGCCCAGACCGCAGGCAACGGCGCTTCGATTCGCCATGTCGTCGAAAAGCGGTATTGCGCTGTGTGCACGATTTCTCCTGCAATCACGTTGCCATTCCCGATTGCACCTGCCGGGTTTTACGCACCATATTGCCCGATTCCATCGATATACGACCACGAAAAAACGACTCCAGGCCGCCCGTTCCGGTCCATGTCGCCACAGATGAACGGTTTCAGGCCGCCCGCCCGATCAGGCCGCGCAACACCGTTTCGACTGTCACGACACCTTTCACCGTTTCGGCCTCCGACACCTCGAACCTGATCCAGCCTTCGTTGAAGCCGTCGAGCATCCGCATGCGCGGTACCGGATTCCGCATGCCTTGCGCGCGAAACAGCGACTCCCACGTATCGCGCGGCACGGGTTGCGCCCGCACATCCCGGTCCAGCAGATGACCGAACGCGGCGGCAAGGTCATCAGGGCTCACCCGGCGCGGACCTTCGAGCTCCACCACACGACGCCCCGCCCATGTTTCGCCCAGCAATCGAGCCGCGACGCGACCGACATCAGCGGTTGCGACCATAGGCACAGCGCGCTCCAGCGGCTGCAGAAAGCTCGGCATGATGCCGGTCGTGCTGGCAGGCTCGACATCCCACACCGCGTTTTCGATGAACCACGCGGCCCGCAAAAACGCGACGGGCATCGACAGCGTGCCGAGTTCCTGTTCCATGATCTGCAGTTGCTGCAACAAGTTGATCTCTTCTGCCTGAGCACCGATCGTCGACAGGCACACGACCTTCCGTGGCTGCACGGCTTCCAGTGCCTGCCGCAAAGCCGCGATAATCCGGCGCGATTCCGGAAAGCCTGGTGACGGATCGAAATTCGGCGGCAACAGAACAAACACACCTTCCGAGCCAGCGAACGCGCGGGCCAAAGCCTGCGCGTCATCCATGCCGGCGAGCACCACTTCACAACCTGCCCCGGCCCAGGCAGCGCCCTTTGTCGCGTCACGTACTACCGCGCGAACGTCATGCTGCTGCGCCAGCAGTTGCCGTGCCACAACCCCTCCAACCTGCCCTGTGATTCCGGTAATCGCGAACATTGCTCTCTCCAGTGAATTGCGACCCACGCCGCACAGGAAAGCATTCTGGTCACGATATCCCGCTTCATCCAGCGCATGAATGTCATTTGATTAATGCCGTTACGTCATGTACGTGTTCACTCGAAGTTGAAACAGGATCGACCCGGCGAGTGGTGTTATTGCCTGTTTCACAGGCGTCTCCGGGGCGCCAGCATGAATAAAACCAGCTTGTCTCAAGCCACAAGGTCAGCCCCCCGCCCGCATGACCGGTCAGCAGGTACGGTGCCGCGCGTGCACCTGGGCCGGGCGATTGCAGCGAATCCGGGGTTTTTGGCCGATTTATTGAGGATTTTTTTCGACTTTTTTTGGGCTACCCTGGTGTCGCATGGCGAGCAGTTCGTCATGGGAGCGGGCTGTATTGACCCTCACGAACACAGGCTCACGAACCAGGGCGAACCAGATGACGACGCAAACGAAGGTCTCCATTTGTCTGCCGACCTGCAACCGTCCGGATCTCATTGTCGAGTGCATCGAGTCGTGCCTCGCGCAGACTCACACAAACATCGAGATCCTGATAGGCGACGATTCAAAAGACGACCGCACGCAAAGGATGATCGCAACGCGCTATCAGCACGAACCACGCATCCGTTACGTGAGGAATACACCTTCGCTTGGACAGGCGCGCAATGTGTCGAGTCTTTTTGCGCGAGCGGGCGGCAGCAAGATTCTGCTGATTCACGACGATGACTATCTGGCCGTCGATGGCATCGAGCGTCTGGTTTCGCTCTGGCAGCGCCATCCGGATCTCGACGTGGCGTTCGCGAACCAGTACGAGGTCGATCAGGCGGGTCATGTCGATCGCGACGCCAGCGACCGCCTGAACGCCGATTTTTACCGCACGAAAGGCGCTGAAGGATTGCAGCGGCAACCGGGGCGCACGGGCCTCATCCAGATGTTCCCGAACAATGGCTGGATGGCGGATGCCGATCTCGTGCGCCGCATCAGCTACAAGGAGCGGTACGGGATGTGCTGCGACTATGTATTTGGCGTCGAACTCTGCCTTGCTGCGAAGCAGGTGTATTACCTCAACGAATACGTGTCGTTCTATCGCAAGACCGACGTCTCGATTTCGACGACGACCAGACGTTCGACAAACGCGGCTTCGGTTTCCGCCTATGCGTTCATCGAAAAGCTTCGCCTTGACCGTCAGCTTGAACCGGCGCGCAAGCTCGCATTGCGACGTATCGTACCGATCGTCGTTTCGGTCTATTCTCGCAACCACGATCCGGTCAAGGGGCTGCGTATCGCGGTAAAGAACCTGTTCGCCTATAACTACGGCTTCAGCATGCGGCTTTACTATCACCTCATGATGATTTCGCGTTCGATGCTTACGCTCAAAGCGCGTTGATCCGTCAATCAGCGCTGCGCACGCGCGGTGGCTAACGTACCGCGCTCACACCGATCAATGCTGCACACCCCAACGACGCACCGTCACGCGCTCCAGCGTGTCGAATACAAGATGCTCGACGAGGAGACCAATCGCAATCACCGCGGCGAGTCCGGCGAACACGCGGTCGGTATAGAGTTCGTTGCGGTTCTGGAAGATGTACCAGCCGAGGCCGCCATTGCCGCTGCTGGCACCGAATACGAGTTCCGCGGCGATCAGCGTGCGCCACGCAAAGGCCCAGCCCACACGCAGACCGGCAAGAATCGACGGCAAAGCCGCCGGCACGAGAATCAGCGTCACGTGGCGCAAACCGCTCAATCCATAATTGCGTCCAGTCATGCGCAGCGTTTCAGGCACGGCCTGAAAACCTGAATACGTATTGAGCGCGAGCGGCCACAGTACTGCGTGTACGAGCACGAACAGCAGGCTGCCCGTGCCAAGCCCAAACCACAGCAGCGCAAGCGGCAGCAGCGCGATAGACGGCAACGGGTTGAACATCGCGGTGAGCATCGAAAGCAGGTCACGGCCAATGCGCGTCGACACCGCCAGCGACGTCAGCAGAAACGCGAACAGCACACCCAGCAGATAGCCGCGCAGCAGAACCGACAGCGACACCGCCGTCTTCTGCAACAGCTCGCCCGACAGGACGCCCTGAACGAACGCACTCAACGTCGCGCCAAACCCCGGCAGCAGCAGATCGTTATTCAGCACGCGCGCCGCGAGCTCCCACGCCGCGAGCAGCACCAGCGCGATCAGCGTCTTGCGCAACCACGATTGCGCCATCAAACGCCGCGCCACCGGCAACGGCGCTTCGGCGACGACGTCGCCCGGCAACTCCGGCGAGCGCTCGTACTCAGGCCGCACAGGCGGCAACCACGACGTACTGGAAGTGGGCGTGCTCATTGGACAGGCTCCGTCTCTTCGAACAGCAGGCGATGAATGTGCGCCACGCTGCGCTGAAAATCGATACGCCCGAAGCTGTCGTGCGAGTATTGATGGCTGTTGAGTTCCGCGCGAACGCGCCCCGGATGCGGAGAAAGCAGCAGGATCCGGTTGCCGACCACGAGCGCCTCCTCGATCGAATGCGTGACGAACAGCAATGTAAAACGCGTCTCTTCCCACAGGCGCAGCAGTTCTTCCTGCATCTTGCGTCGCGTGAGTGCATCGAGCGCGGCGAACGGTTCGTCCATCAGCAGCACGCGCGGCTCCATCGCGAGCGCACGCGCTATCGCGACACGCTGTTTCATGCCGCCGGATAACGTATGCGGGTAAGCGTCGACAAATGCAGCAAGGCCCACCTTCTCCAGATAGTGCAACGCGCGTTCTTTCGCTTCCGCGCGTCCGAGCTTCTTTGCGGTACGCAGCGGAAACATCACGTTTTGCAGCACCGTCTTCCATGGTGGCAGCTGGTCAAACTCCTGAAACACGACGATGCGATCCGCGCCTGGCCCGCGCACCGGTTTGCCATCCAGTGAAATCGAGCCCGAACGCGGCGCGATGAATCCCGCTACCGCCTTGAGCAACGTCGATTTTCCGCAACCGGAAGGCCCGAGCAGCACGAAACGGTCGGCGCCGTAGACGTCGAAACTCACGTTGTGCGTCGCACGCACGATGCGTTCGCGGGTGTGGTATTCGAGGTTGACGCTATCCACGGCGAGCAGCCGCTCGCTATGTCCGGGCTGTGATACGGCGGCGGCCTCGCCGGCCGCATCCGGGAAAAGCGTAGAAGGATTGGCTACCATCACTCGGCTCCTTGCGCAAAAGCTGTATCGAATGGTTCGGGCGTCATGGCGTTCACGACTGGATACCGCAAGTGCAAACCAGCACGATACGGTTCACACGCCCGCTGACCAACCAACGATTGCGCATATTCAATACAGCCTGACGCATAAGCATCGATTTCACTGCGATGACGTCCGCCAGCGCGCGAATCAGCTTCCACCCGCTGTGGCCGGGTCGTCGAAGAAATAATCCTTCCATGACCTGGGCTCATTGCGGATCGCGCCGACGCGATACATGAACTGCGCGAGCGCTAGCGTGTTCTGCGGCGCGACCTTGAACTGCACCTGCGGATCGCGGATGATCGACAACAGCAGCGCGCGATCGATCTTCGAATGATTCACGCGGATATAGGTATCGGCGGCCGCCTCGGGATTGGCACTCACGTAACGCGCGGCGTCGACGAGTGCGTCGACGAATGCGCGATACGTCTTCGGATTGTCGTTGCGGAATTTTTCCGTCGTATAAAGTACGGTGGCCGAGCTCGGGCCGCCCAGCACGTCGTACGAATTGAGAACGATGTGCGCTTTCGGATTGCTGGCCAGTTCCTGCTCCTGGAACGGCGGATTGCCAAAGTGCCCGGTGATTTCCGTTCCACCCGCGATGATCGCGGCTGTCGCATCCGGATGCGGCACCGTCTGCGTCAGTCTGTCGAGCCGGTTGAAATCCTTTTCGCCCCAGCGCTGCGCGGCGGCGAACTGCAACATCCGTGATTGCACGGAGACCGATACCGCCGGCAACGCGATGCGATCCTTCTCCGTGAAGTCCGCGATTGTCTTCACGTTCGGATTGTTCGACACGAGGTAATAAGGGAAATTGCCGAGCGACGCGACGCCCTTCACGTTCTGGCGGCCATGCGTACGGTCCCAGATCGTCAGCAACGGACCGACCCCAGCACCCGCGATATCGACCGAACCGGACAGCAGCGCGTCGTTGACCGCGGAGCCGCCGGAAAGCTGTATCCAGTCGACCTTGATGTCGATGCCGGCCTTGCGCCCTTCTTTCTCGATCAGTTGCTGGTCACGCGCGACGTTCAGCAGCAAATAGACAATGCCGAACTGTTCAGCGATACGGATCTGGCCTTCGGCATGTGCCGGAACGGCCACGCCAAAGCCTGCGGCGGAAACCACGAGCGCCAGGAACGCGGCGGCGAACCGGCGCACGAAGCGCGCGCGTTTAAACGGCCGGGGAGCGGCCGGACGAATTGAATGCATGGGAAACCTCAGGGTGCGTGGAGCGGCGCGTCAGGGCGCGCGTGAACGCCGTTAGAACGGCACATCGCCTTCGATGGTCGTGCGATACATCTTGCGGCGCAGATGGTTGGGGGTGCCGGCGGCAAGATGCATCAGCGAGCGGTTGTCCCAGAACACCAGATCGTGTTCCGCCCAGACGTGGCGATATAGATGCTCCGGCCGCACGCTATGCGCGAAGAGTGCGTCAAGCAGTTCCCGGCTTTCGTCGTCGGGCAGGCCCGCGATGTGCGTGGTGAAATGTTCGCTGACAAAGAGCGCCTTGCGGCCCGTTTCGGGATGCGTGCGCACCACCGGCTGCAGGACGGGTTTTACCTGCGCGATCTGTTGCGCCGAAAGATCCGGACGCCACGGGCTGCGCTGCTGCAGTTCCGCGTATTTCGCGAGATAGGTGTGCTGCGCGAGCCGCCCTTCGACCGCGTTGCGCAGATGGGCGGGCAGCGTGTCCCACGCGAGATGCATGTTGGCAAAGAGCGTGTCGCCGCCTTCGGACGGCAATTCCTGCGCATGCAGCAGCGAGCCGAGGCTGGGGTTTTCCTTGTACGACAGGTCGGAATGCCAGAAATGGCCGGCATCCCCGAGCCCGACTGGCTTGCCGTCCTCGACGATGTTCGATACCACCAGCACTTCGGGATAACCGGCCAGCTGGAACTGGTGCAGCACATGAATCTGCAGCGGGCCGAAGCGGCGGCTGAACGCAATGTGCTGATCGGGCGTAATGCGTTGATCGCGGAACACCAGCACATGATGATCGAGATGCGCGCGATGAATGCGCGCGAAATCGTCCACGCCGAGCGGCAGGCTCAGGTCGAGACCGAGCACCTCGGCGCCGGCTGGCGCATCGAATGCGCGGATTTCGATGCGCTGCGATGGCACGGATCCGGATGACTGGATATCGGCTTCGATACCGGATCGATAAGGGTCCTGATGCACGGAGCGATGAACGGCTCCGTGAGGCGGTTGATGGTCGGAAGTAGCAAGTGTCACGCAAAACTCTTCATCAGATCGTCGGATGGGCTAGCGTCGAAAGGCGCTCTTTCAAACCGTCAATCTACGGGTGTGGTCCATCGTGAGCAACGAAGCAAATCCGATACGTTTATCTGCTGGAACGATAAGCGCAACGCTCGTCTGGAAAAACTGTTGCGTTCCGCCAGTAAAAACGGCGGCACCGGAAATACCGGAGCCGCCGTTCTGACGCGCCGCGAAGCGTGTGTCGCTTACGGTTCGTTACGCAGATACCCTTCCTTGCCCGGGTCGCGCATGCGTAACGACACGAGGCCCGCGATCGCGCAAAGTGCCGTGACGTACCAGTAGAACATCGGTTCGCTGCCGGCCCGCTTGAGCCACAGCGCGACGTATTCCGCCGAGCCGCCGAAGATCGCGTTGGCGAGCGCATACGAGAGTCCGACGCCCAGGGCGCGCACTTCAGGCGGGAACATTTCAGCCTTGATCAGACCGCTGATCGACGTATAGAAGCTCACGATAGCGAGCGCCAGCACGATCAGGCCGAATGCCGCGTACGGATTCGTGATGTCCTTCAGCGTATGCAGCAGCGGCACCGTGCCGATGGTGGCGAAAAGGCCGAACAGGATCATCGACGTGCGACGGCCGATGCGGTCCGACAATGCGCCGAAGAGCGGCTGCATGATCATGTAGACGAAGAGCGCACCCGTCATCACGCTGCTGGCCGTCTTTGCGTTCATGCCTGCTGTGTTGACGAGGTACTTCTGCATGTAGGTGGTGAACGTGTAGAAAATCAGCGAGCCGCCGGCCGTGAAGCCGAGCACCGTCGCAAACGCGCCCTTGTGCGCCCACAGCCCCCGCAGCGTGCCCGCTTCCTTGCGATGACGCATTTCGGCCGTCGTGGTTTCGTCGAGTGATTTACGCAGATAGAGCGCGACGAGTGCGGCGAGCGCGCCGATGACGAACGGAATACGCCAGCCCCACGCCTTCAGTTCCGCGGTGGAGAGGGTCTGTTGCAGGACCACGAGCACCAGCAGCGCACAGAGCTGTCCGCCGATCAGCGTGACGTACTGGAACGACGCGAAGAAGCCGCGACGACCCTTGAGCGCGACTTCACTCATGTAGGTCGCGCTCGTGCCGTATTCGCCGCCGACCGACAGCCCCTGGAACAGGCGCGCGACGAGCAGAAGCGCGGGTGCGAGCGCGCCGATCTGCGCATAGGTTGGCAGCACGGCGATCACCAGCGAGCCGCCGCACATCATGAACACGGAGACCATCATCGCGGTGCGACGGCCTTTCTTGTCGGCGAGACGGCCAAAGAACCAGCCGCCGATTGGGCGCATCAGGAAGCCTGCCGCGAAGACACCGGCGGTATTGAGCAACTGGGTTGTTGTGTTGCCACTTGGGAAGAACGCGGGCGCGAAGTACAGGGCGCAGAACGAGTACACGTAGAAGTCGAACCATTCGACGAGATTGCCCGAGGAGGCGCCGACGATGGCGAAGATGCGGCGACGGGTGTCGTGAGGCTGGAGGACGGAGAGGTCGGTCATCGGGTTTGTTTTTCCTTTCTCTGTTTTTTGGTTTTTCTGGTCTGGTACTGTTTTTTTGTTTGGCTTGCGGCCGGAATTTTACCGGATGTAAGGTTTTGGTTAAGGGGTTTGTTGGCTTTTTGCTGGTATTTTTTGGGCCTTTCCTTGAATTCGTGTCGGTCTATTGGTGTTGCCCCTGTGCGGGGCGGCACTTACTTTTCTTTGTCTTCCAAGGGGACTTCCTTCGGGGCGTCTTCCAAAGAAAGGTAAGCAAAAGAAAGGCGCTTCGAAAGCGCTACTGTTTCCAGGTGCGT
>NZ_CAJQZB010000016.1:0-117511 GCF_907164545.1 Paraburkholderia gardini
GTTGGCTCAACCGGTTCCGGCGACTGGCTCGCGACTACGAGCGCCTGCCCGAAACCTTGGCAGGTCTGCACTTCGTCGTCTTCGCCATGTTGATGCTCGTTCATGCTGCGCCGATTATCCAAAGTTCCTAACACGCTCTAATGATCTCCAACACCCATCGACAGTAACGTCGGACCGACGGTTCTGAGTGATCTTCGCGCGCAGGCGTCTCATGCTTGTTGCCGAGACGACAGTTGCAATAAGGGGAAGGTGCGGTGGAACGGAAAACGGCGTTAGGCGTAACGTCGCACTCGTGATGCAAAAGACGCCGACGGCCGCGAGCCATACGGGCGCCGTTCAAAGGATGATCAATTCACCGGCCGGTTTTGCGGTCCACATGGATGGGCGACGGCGCCCGGCTCAAATTCGCGCCGACGCCCGCGTGATCAACACGCCCGGCATGAGTATGGTGCGCGACTCGATGCGAGGCTGGGCAAGCCGCTCGCCCAGCAGACGAACGGCTTGAGCCGCGAGCTCTTCAATCTGCTGTCGGACAGTGGTCAACTGATAGGCAGGTCGCGATGCCTCCGCAACGTCGTCAAAGCCGACAATCGAAATGTCGTCGGGTACCGCAAGCTTGAGATCGAACCGGCAAGCGTCAAGCGCACCGAGCGCGAGCTGGTCGTTCGCGCAGAACACCGCATCGATTCTGTCCGTTGACTTCGACGCGTGTGCGAGGAGCGCCGCGCGCCCTCCATCATAGGAAAAGTCGGACACGACCGTGACCACCTCTGTTACCCCAAGTCTGCGCAGACGACCGACGAAGCCGGTTACCCGTTCCTCACTTACCGGCGCGCCGTGTGGACCGCCGATACAGACAAATCGCCGATGTCCTGCGCGATGGAGCGCGTCTGCGATCTGTTGCGTTGCGTCGAGATTGTCGGTCGCGACGCAATCCACGCCATCCGACGCTACACACCGGTTCAGGAACACGACCGGTACGCCATGCCGCCGGAATCCCGCGATGTCCTCGTCTGTCATCGTCGCGCAGGAAATCAGACCATCGAGCGGAAACTCCAGCGCATCGCGCAACGTCGGATGGACCGCGTCGTCGCTGTCGACGGCAATCAGCAGCAGCTTGATGCTCTGCGCGGTGAGCGCTTCGCCGAGTGCGTACAGGAGTTCCGGGTTGTAGCGCAACGTGTATCGCGTGACGATGACCCCGACCACGTTCGAGCGCCCGAGGATGAGTGAACGTGCGAGCGCATTTGGCCGATAGCCGAGCCGGCCGGCTATCGCCATTACGTGCGCACGCGTCTCCGGCGAAATTGGACTGTCCGGCTGGAAACACCGCGACACCGTCGACTGGGCGACGCCGGCGGCAATCGCAACATCATAGGATGTCGCGCGCTGCGCAACCGGTTCGGACTCTAATAGTCCGGTCGACCGATCTGGACGGCGTTTCGTCGCGGGGGGCAGCACGGTCATGAGGAGCGGGGCGGAATCAGGTGATCGGCGGATGAGCAGCGATTCTAAACGATCCACCGCTGATCGCGGTAGATCGTCCCAGGCGCTACCCTGCTGCAATGAGAGCGGCGGCGGCCTGACGGGTCTCAAACGGCAGCAGTCGCAGCGGCGCGACATAACCATTGTGGTCGATGCCAAACCCGGCCTTCGCAGCTGCCACGACGAATTCCGGGGCCCAGGTGATGGTTTTCTTCTCGTCCCCTGCAGTCATGACGGCGATCAGCAATGACACATCGCCGACTGCGCGGATCGAACGCCACGTATTCGCTGGTGCTGAAAACAGATCCTGGCGTTCCACTCTGGCGCTGACTTCCTTGCCCGTGTCGTTCAATGTGACCTCAGCTGTCCCCTCGAACACGATCAGGACCTGCTTCGCATCGAGCATGTACTTGCCGACCTGCTCGCCGGGCGCAATGCGCAGCCACTCGATCGAAAAGCCGTGCGGATTGGTGACGGCGGGTTCCTGATCGCGGTCCTGCATCATGCCGAAGCCGACCACGGGCGCCATCTCGCTGCGATGTCCCGGCAGTACGCTGTCCAGCAGCGCGCGCGATGACCACTTGCGATCGTCGACCTTCACCAGCCGTTTTCGCATCTCGTCAGGTGAGTAGTGACGCAGGCTTTCGGCGGTAGCGGTGTCAATCGGTTCCAGCAGCGCGTCGGTGGGGGGCATCGGTGCGCCGGCGGCGGTGTCCACCAGAACGGACTCCTTCGTCAGATAAAGACCGTGTTGCGCCGCCTGTTCAAGGATCGACGGATGCCAGATCAGGCCGCCGGTTTCATCGCCGCCGAGAGCCGAAAAAATCCAGCCGTCGTCGTCGCCGACATTGCTGAAGCCGCGGAAGATCCACGTCGGGATGCTGAGCACATCGCCCGGCTCGCCGATGACGGTGCCTTCGTTGCCATTCGCGCCCCAGCGAAAGAGCCAGCGGCCCTTGAAAATCATGAACACCTCGGCCGTGTAGTGAACATGAAGATTATTCACGACACCGGGTGGCATCGCCGCCACACCGAGACTGAACCCATGCGGTTCGCGCAGGTTCACCACCTGATCGGCGCTTTGGGTGACGCCGGGACCAATCAGCGAGTAATTTTCCTTGAGATCCGACCCCTTCATCTTGCAGTCGATGAACGCAATCTTGCAGGGCACCATATCGGATCTTCTGATCAGGCGCGTGCGCACTTCTTCGTCTGTCAGGGAAGGATTTTCACTCGTGGGGGCGTTGCCGGTTGTCACTTTCGTCTCCAGAAAAAAGTTAATGCACCTGCGGGCCCTTGCGTTAACCTCGCCAGCCCCGCTATGCATTCGAATGCATAGAATAGTACAGGAAGCCGCGAAAAGACAGAACGAGTTGAAAAAATAGTGGGCTAAAGCGCGGACGAATGTGAATAGCGATCAGCTTCGGCGACAGCGATGTCGATGAAGTTCAGCAGGGCCGGATTGGTGTCGCCGGTTCGCCACGTGAGTTCGAGCACAGCGCTTACGGGCCTGTCGAGTTCGAGATGACGGAACACCACACCCGGAAAACGCATGTGCCGCGCGGAGGCTGGCACGATCGCGACGCCGAGCCGGCTCGACACCAGCGCGACCACGGTATAGAGCTGGGTCGCATCCTGAGCAACCTCCGGAGTCACGCCCGCGCGCTGCAGGATGTCGGACACGATCCGGTGAAAATATCGCGAGTGTTGCCGGTTGAAGAGGATCAACGGCTCGGCAGCAAGGGCGCCGACCGGCACGCGTTCGACGAGAGCGAGTGCATGCTGGTCGGGCACGGCGAGCATCATCGGTTCGCTCAGCAGCATGCGGCTGGTCAGTTCGTCGGTGTCGTTGCCGACCGGCCGAACAAAGCCCACATCCATTTCGCCGGCGAGGATTGTTTCGCGCTGCGTCGAGCTTACGCCTTCACGCAGGTCGAGCCGCACATCCGGATGGCGCTGACGGAACGCGCCGATGCATTCGGGCAGCACTTTCGGCAGCGAGCCCGAAATGAACGCAATTCCCAGGCGCCCGCGCTCGCCTCGTCCGGCGAGCTTCGCGTGCTCGATTACCACCTCGGACTGGGCGAGTAGTCGCCGTGCACCCGCCAGCAGTTCGACGCCTGCCTGGGTAAGTCGCAGCGGTCGCTTGCCACGGATGAACAGCGGAGTGTCGAGTTCGGCCTCGAGCTGCATGATTTGCTGGCTGAGCGGCGGCTGGGTGATGTGCAGGCGCGTTGCCGCGCGTCCGAAATTCAGCTCTTCGGCGAGGGTCACGAAGTAGCGCAACTGACGCAGATCGATCATATTTCATTCCTAAAACATATGAAATTACAACGAATAATATATTGGACAGAACAAATTGACAGGTTCAAATTTGCTTCACACAACGTCCAGCGCCCGGCAGATCGCCGCGCTGGAGAAGAAACGTTGAAGGAATCTCAGCGCGGCAAACGCGCAGACACGTAGGTCGAAGCGTTCCTGTTGCGACCACTGGAGACAGACAACCATGTATGGCCGTATCGCTCGCGCCGTGGTTTGCGCATCGCTCATCGCCGTCGGCAATGTCACAACAGCGGCAGAACTTCCCGTTTCCGCCAGCGGCGCAACCGCCGCGACACTGCCCTATGGGCTGAAGGCCGGCAAGCCGTACAACGGTCAGACAATCAAGGTGATGGCCGTCAACACACCGCAGTTCGTGGCACTGCAAAAGCGCACGCAGCAGTTCACAGACGATACGGGCATCGTCGTTAAATGGTTGTTCGTGCCGTTCGGAGCACTGCAGGAAAAAGTCACGAGCGTGGGTGTGGCCGCCAATGGCAACGTCGACATCGTCAACTATCTCGACCAGTGGGGCGCATCCTACGCGCACTGGCTGAAGCCGCTGGATCCGCTCATCACGCAGGACCGTTTCGATCTCGCTGACTATCCGCCCGCATTCCTGAAGTCCGTGACCCATAACGGCAAGCTCTACGGCATGCCGGTGCGCAGCAACGTGCAGATGTTCCTTTATCGCAAGGACATTCTGGACGCACTGCATCTGAAGGCGCCGCGCACCTGGCAGGACGTGATCAGCGCGGGCCCGAAGATCCGCGCCGCGTATCCGGACGTCGCGCCGCTCGCCTGCTACTACGGTGCGGACGGCAATCGCCAGAACCTGTTCGTGTGGGCTGACTTCGTGCGTGGGGCTGGCGGACGGATTCTGGACGACCGGGGTTATCCGGCCTGGACGTCGCCCGAAGCAATGAAGGCCACGCGCGAATACGTCGAGCTTTACTCAAAGCACAATCTTTGCGGTCCAGGCGCCACTTCAAATGTGGAACAGGACGCGCGGATTGCCTTCCAGCAGGGCCGGGTCGCGATGTTGCCGATCTGGCAGTGGGCGTATGCCGCTGTGACCAATCCCAAAGATTCGATCCTCAAGCCTGAACAGGTGGGCTTCGCGCCGATGCCTGCCTACAAGCCCGGTGACCCGCCGACCACGGTGGTCAACACGATGCCGATGTCGATCTCGATGTATTCGAAACACAAGGCGGCGTCGTGGGAATACCTGAAATGGCTCGCCAACCCGGATCTCGACAAACGCAATGCGATCGAGCGCAACGTGGATGGTTTTGCGGTGCGCAACAACGTAGTGAACCGATGGTCGAGTCTTAAGGATCCGCGGGTCAATGCAGCCAACTCACACGTCCAGACCGCCGAGGCCGAAGCACTGCAGGGCAACGCGGCGCCTATGCCAGAGGTCGTTTATTGGCCTGAAGTGGCGGATCTGGCATCGATCGCGATTAATCAGGCGGTGTCGGGCGGAGATATCGACACATTGATGAGAGACGCAAGCGAGCGCGCACACCTTGTCGTCCAGCGTGAGCTTCGCTAGGCACTTTCCCGGGAGAATGGTTCATGTCTGAACGCCTTGCCAAATATGGAATGGTGGCTCCGGGGATCCTGATCGTCCTCGGCACGGCGCTGTATCCGCTTGTCACCACCTTTTATCTCAGCTTTCGCGACTGGAATCTCGGGCGCGCGAACGAATCGAAATCGCTCTGGGCGCCGTCGGACGGCTGGTCCCAGATCGGCTATCTGTTTGAGAATTACACCCGCGCGGTGACCGATCCGGCGATGTGGAATTCCGCGTGGGTGACGGCGCGGTTCACGCTTGCGTCCACCCTGCTGACCGTGGGGTTCGCGCTCGCGATTGCGGTGTTGCTGTTTCGCGGCGGCATCGTGCGCGCTGCGCTTCGCTCGATATTGATCCTGCCGTTCGCGATGAGCCCGGCTCTCATCGGCGCGTTGTGGCGGTTCATGGCCAACGCCGATTTTGGGCTGGCAGGTGCAATTGGCCGTGCACTCCATCTGCACGACGTCAACCTGCTCGGCAATCCGACGGCGGCTTTCTGGCTGGTGCTCTCGAGCGACGTGTGGCACTGGACGCCGTACTTCGCGCTGATCTTCATCGGTGCGCTCGCTTCGGTGCCGAAGGAAACCCAGGAAGCCGCCGAGGTCGACGGTGCGAGTCCGTTGCGGGTCTTCTTCTCGATCACTCTTCCGCAGCTGGTACCGGTATTGGCCGTTGCGGTGGTTTTGAAGGCGATCTTCGCACTGAAAGTGTTCGACCAGATCGTGATGATCACCAACGGCGGTCCGGGACAGGCGACACAGACGCTGACCCACTTCATCTATTTCCAGGGCTTCAAGTACCTGAACATGGGCTATGCGTCTGCGCTCGGCTGGCTGCTCGTGATCCCGATGATGCTGCTGACCGTGCTGTATGTGCGGCTCACCCAGCGTGGCAAATAAGGAGCCGGCCATGACCGCCAAACCAATGCAAGACGGGTTGTCGCCTGCATCGACCCACTCCCGACCGGCGTCGGTCTATCGCGCGCCGAGCGCAGTGCGCGTGCGGCTCGCGATGTTCGGCCGCGCCATCGCGCTGGCGCTCGTCGCAGTCATCATCCTGTTGCCGCTACTGTGGATCCTGTCGGCCGCATTCAAGCATTACGTGGATATCTATCAGCTTCGTGCCACGTTTAAACCGACACTTGGCAACTTCGTCGAAATCATGCGCGAGCCGTTTCGCGTCCAGGACAAGCTGGTCAATTCGCTGATCGTGTCGCTGTCGACCGTTGCGATTACCTTGCCGGTCGCGACAGCTGCTGCCTACTCGTTCTCGCGCTTCCGGCTGTTCGCGCACAAGTCGCTGATGGTGGCCGTGCTCGCCACGCAATTTCTGCCTCCGGTCGTGATCGTTCTGCCGTTTTTCCTGATGTTTCGCAGTCTTGGCCTCTACGACACCCGCACCGCGCTCATCGTGGTGCAGACCGCGATGGTGATGCCGTTCGCGATCTGGATGATCAAGGGCTTCATCGACCAGATCCCGATCGACATCGAGGAGTCGGCACGAATCGACGGTGCGACGCGCCTGCAGGTGCTGTACCAGATGATCATGCCGATCGCGTTTCCAGGCATCGTAACCGCCGGCATCTTCTGTTTCATCCTGTCGTGGAACGACTTCATCATCGCCGTGATTCTTACCTCCGAAGACGCGGTGACATTGCCGGTGGCCATGAGTATGTTCAACCGGGAAGAGGGCGATCTGTGGCAACTGCTGTCCGCGACCGGGATTCTGATCATGGTGCCGATGTTCCTTTTTGCATCGTACATGCAGCGCTATCTGATCCGCGGCACGACGGCGGGCGCAGTGCGCTGAGCGGCGCGCATCGCAGATTTGCTCCGGATTCCCGACGCCCAACCCTTACCACGGCGAAGCTCATGACTACCGTCACATTAAATCGCATCAACAAGACCTGGGGTGGTTTCCAGGCGGTAAAAAACCTCGACCTGGCTGTTGCCGAAGGTGAGTTCCTGGTGTTGCTCGGACCGTCGGGCTGCGGCAAGACCACCACCATGCGGATGATTGCCGGCCTTGAGGACCCGACTGACGGCGAACTGCTGTTCGATTCCGACCGCATGAACGGCGTGCCGCCTCGCCAGCGCGACGTGTCGATGGTGTTCCAGAACTACGGCCTCTATCCGCATATGAGCGTGTACGACAACATCGCGTATCCGTTGAAGCTGCGCGGTGTGTCGCGCGAGCAGCGCGATCGTGAGGTCAAACGCGCTGCGGAGCGGGTTGAGCTCGGCCATCTGCTCGCGCGTCGTCCCGCTGCACTCTCGGGTGGCCAGCGCCAGCGGGTGGCGCTGGCGCGCTCGATCGTGCGGCGCCCGCGCGTGTTCCTGATGGACGAGCCGTTGTCGAATCTCGATGCGAAACTGCGTGGCACCATGCGCGCCGAGCTGAAGCACCTGGCACGTGAACTTGCCGTGACCACGGTATATGTGACGCACGACCAGGTTGAGGCAATGACGCTCGCGTCGCGTGTGGCCATCATGAAAGACGGCGTGTTGCAGCAGATCGACACGCCCGAGCACATCTACAACGAACCCGCGAATGCGTTCGTGGCAGCCTTTATCGGCGCGCCAGCAATGAACCTGCTGCACGGCGAGGGTCGGGGCCAGCAGTTCGTGCTGCCCGACGGTCTTGCCCTGCCGATCGTGCCGCCGCGCAACGGACCGCTCACGCTCGGCGTGCGCCCGGAAGACATCGTGATCGGTTCCGACGCGACGCCGGGTGCCTTTGCGTCGGACATCTTCGCATTCGAACTGCTGGGTGATAACACGCTGATTACGCTGAAGCTCGGCGGTCAGCATTTTGTCGTGAAGGGCGACAAGGCGGTCCGTTACGCGGATGGCGACCGGATTGGCGTGCGGCCGGAGCCGTCCCGGATTTTCTGGTTTGACGGCACGAGCGGGGTGCGCCTGGGCGCCACCTGATCCCGATGTCTGCGCGAACACACGAAGGTGCAGGTGCGCTAACAGCGTCTGCCGATCGACGGTTCGCTGGATAAATCTGAACGAGTGCAGTACGAACGACGAGTTAGTCAGAATATGCGTCCCAATCTTGTAAAAAAGAAGTTTCTCGCCGGTGAGCCGGTCGTCAATGCGTGGCTGTCCATTCCGAGCAGCTATGCCGCCGAAATCGTCGCGACCCAGGGCTTCGACTCGGTCACGGTCGACCTGCAGCACGGCATGGTTGGCTTTGACGCCGCCCTTGGCATGCTGCAGGCGATCAGCATTACGTCGGCGACACCCCTGGTGCGTTGCCCATCACTGAACGGCCCGGAAATCATGCGCCTGCTTGACGCCGGCGCCTATGGCGTGATTTGCCCCTCGATCGACACGCCTGAGATGGCCCGCGAGTTTGTTGCCGCGTGCCGTTACCCAGGCGTCGGTACGCGCTCATTCGGTCCGGCGCGCGGAGTGCTCTACGGCGGTGCCGATTATTTCGCTCACGCGAACGACACGGTGCTTGCGCTGGCCATGATCGAGTCGCAGGCCGCGCTCGACAATCTCGATGCGATCCTCGATACCCCTGGCCTCGATGGCGTCTACATCGGGCCGAACGATCTTGCGCTGAGCCTTGGAGTGGCGCCGACCGTCGAACCGGCGGAAGTAGTACAACGCGCCATCGAACGCATTCTTGCTGCCGTCCGTAAACGCGGTCTGCTCGCCGGTATGTTCTGCAGCGACGGCGATGCTGCCTGTCGGCGGCTGGAGCAGGGTTTCCATCTCGTGACCCCCGGCAATGACGCGAACGCGCTTGCGACGGGCTGCAACGCGCGTCTGATGGCCGCCCGTGGTGGCAAGACCGCCGCGGCTGGCAATGGCTATTGAGGCTCGGGAAATGACCAGCATCTCCCCGTTGGTACTCCTGCCCGGCACATTGTGTGACGAACGGGTCTGGCGCGCGCAGATCGACGCCCTGTCCGGCGAGCGGGAAATCATCGTGTGCATGCTCGGCGACAAGGCGACGCTTTCTGAAGAGGTTGCGTCGTTGCTCGCGACGCTGCCACCACGCTTCAGTCTCGCGGGCTTTTCGCTCGGCGGCATCGCCGCCCTTGAGTTCTACCGGCAGGCCCCCCAGCGTATCGAACGGATCGCATTGATCGCGACGAACGCGCGTGCCGACATCGAAGTGAATTACGCCCCGCGCCGGCAGCTTGCCGCGCGTGTTGCGGCAGGCGATCTGGGCCGCGTGTTGCGGGACGAGTTGCTGCCGAACTATCTGTCGCCCGCGTGCGGACGAAGCGATGCGCTGGCGGGCGAGATCAGCGCGATGGCGGAGGCGACCGCTGCGCGCTTCCTGCATCAGGTCGAGTATGCGTGCGGGCGACCGGATGCACGACCACTTCTGCCATCAATCGACGTGCCGGTCCTGATCCTGTACGGCGAGGATGACCGCGTCTGCCCGGTTGAGCGGCAACTGGAGATGGCGGGGGCAATACCTCATGCGACGCTGCACGCGGTCCCTGCCTGCGGACACTTCGTTTTGCTTGAGGCGCCTGCTGTGTGCAACGCTGCCCTCGCGCGCTGGCTTGGCGCATCCACAGAGCAGCCTGCTGGCGCGGGGGCAACGCTATGACGGCCTCAGGCAAGCAAACGGGACCGCTGCTCGGCTGCATCGCCGATGACTTCACGGGTGCAACCGACCTCGCGAACATGCTCGTGCGCGGCGGCATGCGCACGGTCCAGACCATCGGCGTGCCCCACACGCACATGTCCGCGGCCGCCGATGCCGACGCGCTCGTCGTCGCGCTGAAGTCGCGCACGATCGACGCCGCTGATGCGGTCGCGCAATCGCTTGCCGCGCTCACCTGGTTGCGCGCCCAGGGATGCCGGCAGTTCTTCTTCAAATACTGTTCAACGTTCGATTCAACCGATGCCGGCAACATTGGACCGGTCACCGGCGCGCTTCTCGACGCGTTGAAGGATTTGCCCGGCGGCGATTTCACGATCGCATGTCCGGCCTTTCCTGAAAATGGCCGCACGGTCTATCGCGGTCACCTGTTTGTGGGCGACGTGCTGCTCAACGAATCAGGCATGCAGAACCACCCGCTTACGCCAATGACCGACCCCAACCTTGTGCACGTGCTGCAACGGCAGACGCGTTCAAAAGTCGGCCTCGTGCGTTTTGACGTCGTTGCGCAGGGGCCGAACGCCGTATGCACTGTGGTCGATGCACTGCGCAATGAAGGCGTGCGCATTGCCATCGCCGATGCAGTGTCCGATGCGGATCTGCGCACACTGGGTGAGGCCTGCGCTGAGATGCCGCTGATCACCGGCGGCTCCGGCGTCGCGCTCGGACTGCCTGCCAACTTCCAGCGCGCGGGTCTGCTCGCGCTGGCCGGACATGCCAGCCGCCTGCCCACGGTCGAGGGGGCTGCGGTCGTGCTGGCCGGCAGTGCATCGCGGGCAACCAACGCACAGGTAGCCGCGTGGTGCGTGGACAAGCCGAGCTTTCGCATCGATCCGCTTGCGATCGCGCGGGGCGAAGCTGTGGTTGAACAGGCTGTGGCGTTTGCGCGCGAGCATTTGAAAGGTGAGCGTCCGCAGCCCGTGCTGATTTACGCGACCACCTCATCCGAGGAGGTGCAGGCGGTCCAGCACGAACTGGGCGTGGCCCGGGCGGGACAACTTGTGGAAAAGGCGCTGGCGACCATCGCGCGCGAGCTGCGCATGCTCGGTGTGCGCAAGTTTGTGGTCGCCGGCGGTGAGACCTCTGGCGCAGTTGTTCAGGCGCTCGGCGTGCAGGCATTGCGCATCGGTGCGCAGATCGCCCCGGGCGTTCCCGCCACTGTCAGTACCGGTGACGAACCACTTGCACTCGCGCTGAAGTCGGGCAACTTCGGCACAGCAGATTTCTTTTTGAAAGCGCTCGAACATCGCGATGGGGACATGTCATGACGCCGCACGCCATTGCAGGCAGCAGCGAAAGTGCGATCCGCGACGAAATCTGCGAGGTCGGTGCAAGCCTGTACACGCGCGGCTACACCGTGGGCACGGCCGGCAACATCAGCGCGCGCATGGAGGATGGATGGCTGATCACGCCGACCGACGCATGCTTGGGCCGCCTCGATCCTGCCCGCATCGCGAAGGTCGACTTTGACGGCCGGTGGGTCTCGGGTGACAAGCCATCGAAGACAATCGTGCTGCATCGCGCGATCTATGACAGCAATCCCGAGGCATGCGGCATTGTGCATACGCATTCGACGCATCTGGTCGCGCTCACTCTTGCGAATGCGGGAAACGCTCGAAGCGTCTGGTGCGAAGACGATGTTATGCCGCCGCTCACGCCGTACTACGTGATGAAGGTTGGCCACGTTCCGCTGATCCGTTACCGTCGGCCGGGCGATCCGGCCGTTGCTGCAGAGGTGGCAGCGCTCGCATGTCAGGTGCGCGGTGTCCTGCTGGAGCGGCTTGGTCCGGTGGTATGGGAGCGCTCGGTTTCGCACGCGTCCTATGTGCTCGAAGAACTCGAGGAAACGGCGCGGCTGCGCTTTATGTCCGGGGAACTCGCCACCTCATTGACTCAGACCGATCTCGATGCGCTCGACGACGCGTTCGGGATCAGGTGGTAGCGCGCAAGACTGTCGCAACGAGGACGGATAGTCGAACGATCGGCATCGACCACACAGATTCATCAGGCTATTGATAACGGGAATGTTTGCGATATTAAAAGATGAAATAAGGATAACTTATTGAAAGGAATTCTGGCTGATTAAAATGGGAAGTGCCTTCCATCCCGATGGAGCGACGTAGTTTCGGGGAGGCGAAGCGCGGATCCGGGAGACCGGCAGGTAGTGGCTGCGTGACGTGATGGCCACCGGGTGGGATAGAAACAATCATGAGGAGGACAGGAAATGAAAGGGACACGCGTACTTTTATCGTTGACGTGCTGCGCCGCGGCGGCGACCGCGCATGCACAGAGCAGCGTCACGCTTTATGGGATCATCGACGAGGGATTTTTCTATACCAGCAATCAGGGCGGCTCGAACGCCTATCAGATGCAAAGCGGCACACTCAGCGCGAGCCGCTTCGGCTTCAAGGGACGCGAAGATCTGGGCGGCGGCTACGCGACCATATTCGCGCTTGAAAATGGCTTCAACGTAAATAACGGCAAGCTGGGGCAGGGCGGACGTCTGTTTGGAAGGCAGTCGTGGGTTGGCATAGCCGCGCCGGCAGGCAACTTCACACTTGGCCGCCAGTACGATCTGGCCACCGATTTCATCGGGCCGTTCGAATCAGGCTATGCATGGTCCGGCGGTCCCGGTACGCAACCGGGTGATCACAACGACTTCAATGGCAGCTTCCGGCTGAACAATGCGTTGAAGTTCGTCAGTGCAAACTTCAGCGGCCTGAGAATGGGTGCGACCTATTCGCTCGGTGGCGTGGCGGGCTCGCCGTCGACCAACAGTACGTGGGGCGTCGGTGTGACTTATACGGGCGGACAGTTCGCCATAGCCGGCACGCTGTCGCATATCAACAGTCCGAACACATCGGTGTTTGACGGGACGTCGAGCACTGTGGGGACAAACGTGTCCGGACTGAGCTTTTCCGGGTTTGTCTCGGCGCGCACGCTGCAAATCGCCGCCCTCGGTGCATCGTTCACGTTCGGTGGCTCGACGATTGGCGGTACGTATAGCAACACTGAATTCAAAGGTCTCGGCAGTGGCTCAGGCCCCAATCCGCAAGACTATCAGGGCACGGGTGTGCTGAACAGTTTCGAGTTGAACTATCGCTATCAGTTCACACCTGCGCTCATGGCGGGCACCGCATTCATTTATACGCGAGTGAATTCTGCAGGAGGCGCCCCCGGTGCAAACTATCGGCAGGTCAATCTGGGAACGGACTATCTGCTCTCGAAGCGCACCGATGTCTATCTTTTCGGCTATGGGCAGTCGGCAAGCGGGACGAACTCGGTCGGGCAGCAGGCAGTGGCGCAACTCGCATTTACCGCAGCTTCATCCAATAACCGGCAGATCGGTGTCGCGGCTGGCCTCAGGCATCATTTCTGAGTAGTAAGCGGGTTTTCGTGGGGGATATTGGGGGTGACGTGATTGCACCCGACGTCCGGAGGATCCAAAGGATTACCTTACATTGATCGTACTCGGGAAGGTTCTGTTTCGACAGGCCGACCAGCTGAAGTGCAGTCGAGTTTTAGACATGACAAGCGGCGGACGCTGTGCATCCGCATTGACGTGTATCGAATTCAACCGGGAAGAATGACATGAACATCAATCTTGGCCCTTACAAGGACGTACCTGATTTTATTTACGGCATCACGCGTGAGATCTGGGAGGATCGCGGCATCGGCGGGAAATTGCAGCAGTACTATGCGCCGGAAATCCTGTTACGCGCAGCCACTGGCTTTACCGGCAGTAACGAAGGCGTTACTGCGCAAACCCTTCAGACTTTGCATCAGTTCCCCGATCGGCAACTGGTCGGCGAAGATGTAATCTGGACTCCGCACGATGACGGCACTTTCCTGTCATCGCATCGCCTCACCTCGGTGATGCGACATACCGGTGACGGTATCCTCGGCAAGGCGCAAGGCCGCATGGTGCGCAGCCGCATCATCGCTGACTGCTGGGTGCGTGACCAGGTCGTGGTCGAAGAGTGGCTGGTACGCGACCAGGCCGCCTTTGCCCGTTGCCTCGGCATGGAGCCCCGCGCACTCGCCCGCGACATGACGGATCGGGAAATCCGGAGCGGCGTACCCATCTCCTACTTTGTGCCGGCGCACGACAAGCCGAGCCGCTACCACGCATCCATTCAGGATGACCCGGACGTCGATACCTATTGCAAGAAGTTTCACCGCCTCTGGCACGACAAGGAAACGGCTGCGATCCGCGACCTGTATTTCCACGGTGCAGCCTTTCACGCGCCCGGCGGCCACGTCCTGTATGGTCACAGCGACATTGACACGTTTGCGCTCGGCTATCTCGCCTCGTTTCCCGACGCCGTTCTGAAAATCGAAACGGCCCGGGTCAACCGCGACCCCGAACAACCGGTGCGTGTGGCGATCCGATGGTCGCTGACAGGTACGCATAGCGGGTTTGGCCATTTCGGCGAACCGACTGGCGCGCCTGTGTACGTGATGGGCATGAGTCACGCGAACATGACCGGCAACAAGGTCATGGTGGAATACATGGTGACTGACGAAGTATCGATCTGGAAGCAGATATTCGCCCATGTCGAGAGCAAGGCCGGCGCGTGAAAGGCACCGGCGCCTCTGGCCGATTCTGATCGCTGTTCTGCGCTGGAGCACCGGTGAGATGTGGATTCCAGCTCCAGAAATAGCAGCAAGGAAGCGCTGGACGGCAAGCGTTCTCATGCTGGATTGTGCGGGCAGTCAACATGAAGCCTTTCGCGACTCGTGCTGCAGTCGGCTGACGCAAGATGGAAAGCCCAAATGGTGTGTCCGGCTACGGACCTGTCGAAAATCTGTTCAGATTTGAACCCAGTAAGGAAGCAGGCTCGATGATCAGCTCAAGCAGGACTCCGAACACCCTGCGCCGGGTTGTGATACTCGGCGTCGGTGGAACGATCGCCGCATCGGCGGCGAGCGCCACGCAGACGCACGACTACAAGCTGACAGGCACGCTCGACACGGTTCTGAAGCAGGTGCCGCAACTTAGCGAGATCGCGAACATCAGCAGTGAGCAGGTGGCGAACGTCGCGAGCCACGAAATCGACAACGCGGTGTTGCTGCGACTGGCGAGGCGGGTGAATGAGCATCTCGCCGACCCGACAGTGAATGGCGTTGTCGTCACCCACGGCACCGATACGCTTGAAGAAACAGCGTATTTTCTGCACCTTGTCGTGAAGAGCGGAAAACCCGTGGTCGTCACAGGCGCAATGCGTCCTTCATCAGCCCTGAGTGCGGACGGCCCGCTCAACCTGTATAACGCGGTTCGCGTTGCGATCAGCGAGGACGCATCCGGTATGGGCGTGCTCGTCGTACTCGACGAGCGTGTGGTGTCGGCCCGTGATGTGATGAAATCGCACACCAGCGCCACCGATGCCTTCAGGGCATCCGATTCGGTCGAACTCGGCGCGCTCAGTGGTGGCAAGGTCCGGTTCGCGGCATTCCCGCTGCGCAAGCACACATGTAGCACGTCCTTCGATCTCACGGCCGTCGAGACGTTCCCGCAGGTCGACATCGTCTACGGCTATCAGAATGCCGGAACGCATTTCTTCAGCGCGGCCATTGAAGCCGGCGCGCGCGGCATCGTTTTCGCCGCGACCGGCAACGGCAGCCTGTCGGAAGCGGCGAAAGCCGGGGCGTTGCTCGCACGCGAACATGGCGTGGCGGTCGTCCGCTCGAGCCGCGTGGCCGCTGGTGCAGTCAGTGAGTGCGCCGACGATGCGCGTTATGACACGATCGCGGCGGATACGTTGAACCCGCCAAAGGCGCGCATCCTGCTGATGCTTGGACTCGCGCACGCCATGGACACTGCAGCGTTGCGCCGCGCGTTCGGGATTTATTGAGCAACCCTGCACGCCCACGGCGGAAAGCTACCGTCTTGTGATCGCGTCCTGCGGTGCAAACCACGACATACCCGCGTCACATCTAATTGTTTTTACGAAGGAGCGTTTAAATGAATGAACAACTGACGGCCATCAATCCTGCCGCTTATGCGCCGTATCGCGATCCGCGCGAATACATCACTAGTTGGACTGACAAAATCTGGATCACACGCGGCTTGGGGCATCTGAAAGATCATTACGCGCTTGATGTAAAGGTTCATACCTGTTACGGCGAGACCTACGGGTTCGAAGATGTGATGAAGAATTCGCTGCAGAAGATGGTGGCGTTTCCCAATCGCGGCGGTGGTCACGACGACGTCATATGGGAGCAGCGCGGCCCGAACGGTTTTGTCAGTGCACACCGGGTCTTCAATAATGCGACCCATCTGGGTCACTGGACGTACGGACCGCCGACGGGCAAGGATTGGGTGAACCGCGGGATGGCGCACTGCGTCGTGCAGGACAACAAGGTGGTCGAGGAATGGGTGATTCGCGACGAGTACGCAGTACTTGAACACCTCGGTCTCGATCCGTTCAAGGTTGCGGCGCAACTTGCCGCCCATTCGCCGGTTCTCGGCAAGGCCATCGAGGCAGATGCCGAAGCCGCACCTTTCGCTGGTCGCATTGCAAATCCGGTCAAGGCGGGTATCTCGGGGGTGCGGCCGGACCGCTATGTCGCCGAATGCCAGATGATCGCGGAGATGTTCGGGAATGTCTGGAACGGCCGTTTCTTCGACATGGTGCCGCGCTATTTCAGCGATACGATCGTCTGCCAGACCGTGCGCCTGCGGCGCGTGATGGGCATCGCGCCCTATCAGATGGAGTTGATGAGCCTGCTGGCCGCCGTGCCGGATGCTCAAGTGGAGATTCGTGACTTCGCGGTACACGAGTCGACTGACCTGGGCCTGCGCGTCGGTACAGTCTGGCTGTTGCGCGGTACGTATTGCGGATCCCCCGTGTATGGGCCGACGAATAACGCACCCGTGAATATTCTCGGTTCGTCGCACTTCGAGATCCGCAACGGCAAGATCATCCGTGAAGTGCGGATCTTCGACGAAATCGCGGTCATGGCACAGATCATCAGAGCCGGGCAGGAGCCGATGGCTGAGTAACGCGGAGGGGGCCTTTCGGTGAACCTGATTCACGGCCCCCTTGTATTACGACACCCATCCTTCTGAACGTCGATCCGCTGGAGACGGCCCTTTCGACAGCCTCCTGCAGGAACACACAATGGATACCAGAGCCATGAGCGCTACGCGCGAAGAACACGATGCACTTGGTACGCTGACCCTTTCCGATACGCTCGATTATGGCATTCAAACCGCGCGGGCCCGGGAAAATTTCCCCGTCTCGCGCACGACAATCGCCGACATCCCCGGCTTCGTCAAGAGCATCGCGCAGATCAAGAAAGCTGCGGCGATCGCCAACCGGCAAATCGGTGTCCTGCCGGTGGAGATGGCTCAGGCCATTGTCGCAGCGGCTGACGAGATCATTGCCCATCAGAATGCCGAAGCTTTTCCTGTCGATATCTATCATGGCGGTGGTGGAACGTCCGCCAACATGAATCTGAATGAAGTAATCGGGATACGCGCGAACGAAATCCTGACCGGAAGGAAGAGTAGCGATACCGTCCACCCCAACACGCACGTCAACATGGGGCAATCGACGAACGACGTGATACCCGCGGCAATGAAGATAACCGCATATGGGCTGTTGGCCGGTCTGGAGCATGCGCTCAGGGAGTTTATCGCGCTGCTTGGCGAGAAGGAGCAGGAGTTTGCGACGGTCGTTAAACTCGGCAGAACCTGCCTGCAGGATGCGTTGCCCATTACCCTCGGCCAGCAATTCAGCGGCTATCGTGAAGGGCTTCAACGTCAACTGGGTGAATTGGCGCGCGTGCGTGAAACGTGCGTGCTGTTGCCGCTTGCAGCGACGGCCGTGGGCACCGAATTCGGCACATTCCCCGGATACAAAAGCGCGGTATACAGCGCATTGGGTTCGATGACCGGAGTTGCCTACGCTCCAGAGCCGAATTTCTTCGACGGGCTGCAAAACGCGGATATCTGGTTGTCGGTCTCGGGCACCCTCAAGGCAGTCGGTTTGCTGCTAAGCAAGTTCTGCGCGGATTTGCGCCTGATGTCCTCTGGACCACGCGCGGGACTTGCGGAGATCACGTTGCCGGCGGTCCAGCCGGGATCGTCGATCATGCCCGGCAAGGTCAACCCGGTCATGCCAGAAATGGTGATGCAGATTTACTTCCGTGTACTTGGCAATGACGCCGCTGTAACGCGCGCATGCGAGGGTGAACTTGATCTCAACGTGTGGGAATCGCTGATCCTCAATTGCATCGGTGAATCTGCCACGCTTCTCACTGCTGCGTTGCCGTTGCTTGGCGAGAAATGTGTGCGCGGCATTCGTGCCGACACCGAACGTTGTGCACGCGATGCCGGACACTCGCTTGCACTTTCAACCGTACTGGCCACCTTGTTCGACTACGAGCGGGCGAGTACCGTCGCACAGCGTGCCGCAGACGAAGGCAAGACCATCGAGGCCGTCGTGGTGGAAAGCGGGATCATGAGCGCATCGGATGCAAGACGCTATCTCGATCCGGCCGTACTGACCTCTCCGGAGAAATTCCGCGCGCTGTTTGACGCAAAGATGGCCTAGAAAATGGCGCTCGCGAGTTCGGGGTGAATTTGCGAGACGCCTGCACATACGTTAAGTGTGACGCGCGCGTTCATGCGCGCTACCGGCGTCGGAAAATAACAGGCAGATCTGCCCAAACATTGTTGAACCTCGCGGGGTTTGCCGTCGCGCGTCCTGTAAGCAGGCCGCGAGCATCAGCATGTGCGTGAGTGCTTTCGCACAACACGAGCATGGTTGATGAGTCGAATAGATTTTTTGAATAGATAAGCAGGAAAAATTATATTTCTACTGCGGATCAACATTCACCATAATCCATTCGCATTAGATGCGCCGCCGGAAAGGAGACACGATGAACGGTGCCTTTCAGAACCATGCAGATCCAGGTTTTGGATCCGGCTGTCCCGGCATCTGCTCAAAATTATCGGCCGCTACCGCTGCCGTGATGCTTGAAGTCTGCGCAAATCGGTGTCGAGTAGCGGCACCATGTGGTACCCCCGTTCTTATCTCATCACGCCTTCAATACATCGGAAAAGACGCGCGCCGGAAGTCGTTTCTGCAACTCCTGAACTGGCTGGAATGGACATTGAAACCATTGAGCCACAGTGGTCGGCGTCGTGTCCGCTTGCACGTCGAAAATGCTATAGATGCCGCCTTTGCCTTGAACGCCGGTGCGTACGCCAGCCGGTGTTGATTCGTTATCCTTGATTAATTGACGCCACCATGGCGGGTAACTGTCGTTCTGGCTTGCGCATTCAATGAACTGTCCGAATTCCCGAAGCCGCCCCTATCGACGGAAGCAGCGATAGAGATGTGCGCTAGTGGGTATGTCACGAAGCAAAGCCGGTCTTGTTCACTACATTTCTCTTTGCGGGTGAGAGCATGCGAGCAAAGCGCTTTTTCCTGTCCTCTGGTCGGGGACTGCAGGCATGTACCATTTCCCGGGCGGCGCCCGGGTCCGGCGGATCCGATATACCTCGTGGCTCCCACAAGAAAGACGGCATCAAGTGTCCACGCGCAGGGGGACTCCTCTGTGTGCTTATATGCGCAGGCGCATTGTTGAGTGGCTGTGGCGGCGGCAACAACCAGACCGCTGACGTGGCGTCAGCAAGCGGTTCGCAGCAAGCCGGCAATACCCAATCCGCTGACGGTACCAAGCCTGGCCACCCGGCCGCAAACCGAACGCTGGTCATCGGTCTGGACGGCGCAACGTACACCGCCGTGCAAAGCGGCATCGCCGCGGGGACGTTGCCCAACCTCGCGAAACTTCAGATCCAGTTGGCCTACAGCGGTGGTGTCGTTGGCACGACCACCCAGCAACCAAACCTCGATACGCCGGGATGGGCAAGCTTGCTGACCGGTACGTGGGCCTTGCGCAATGAGGTAATGTCGGACGCGCCCAATCAGGCGCTGCAGAGCAGTTCGGTGTTCGCCATGACGAAGGCCGTCAGCACAGGCCTGAACGGCGCGGTGGTCGAATCAACCAGCCTCGATCAATTGCTGACGCCAGAGCAAAGCGCCGGCTACCTCGATACGCTTACCAACTGCGCGCAGCAGGGTGGGGATGCATGCGTGACGCGGCAGACCCTTCAGATGATCGATAGCGGCTACGCCACCGTGGTCGCGCAGTACCACTCCGCTGAAGATGCAGCGCTCAATTACGGGCTTTCATCCTCGAACTACATGCACACGCTGGCGCAACTGGACGCGGCAGTCGGCACGCTACTCACCGAAACCGCGAAGTATCCGCACTGGCTGGTCATCGTGACCGCAAGCCACGGCCTGAACCCGGCCGGGGGCGCGGACGGACTTCCGGAACTGCCCGAGGCGACAACCTTCATCGGTCTTAACCAGCCGGCGAATAACGGAACGCAGGGCGTGAACGCGAAAGTGCCATCGGCGCTTAACGATCTGTATGCCTACGCGAGCATCGCTGACGTGACGCCAACCTTGCTCTCTTATCGGAGTGCGTTGCCCACGCCGGCGAACTATGCGATGGACGGCGGTGAGCTGGTCGGCGCACAACCGGTTTCACAACTGAGGGGCGTCACCGGCAGTGACAACCGGAGCATCATGCTGACCTGGGCTGCACCGGCAAGCGGCGCCATCACCGTGCTGCGTGGCGGTCAGGTAATAGCGAATCTGCCCGCTGGCACGACGACCTATACGGACAGCCAGTTGGGCCTGACAACCGCCGGCAGCTATCAGTTCAACTACACGGTGACGACGGGCTCGGCATCGGTCTCCGATCTTGTGACGATCGCGTACGTTCCTCCGCCGCCACCGCCGCCGCCCCTTGCAACGACGTTGACGCAAGGTCTCGTTACCTACTACCCGTCGTCATCGTACAGTTCAGCGCTGCCAACCTTCGCTGTGCCGGCGTTAGATGAAATTGTGACCGGCACGACACCAGACAGTACGCTGGGCCCGTGGGCCGACGGCTACCAGAGTGGCTCGCTCACGCCCGATCCGTTCGGTGGCCAGGGCCTGCTGATCAATACGGCCGTCGCGAACCCGGCCGGCTACGACGGCTACAAGCTCGTGCAGACGAACGATGTGACGAAGGACGCCCAGTTCACGATCGGCTTCTGGTTCAAGACGCCTGGCATCACGACGGGCGACGTGCCGATCTTCGCGAACAAGAACTATGTGTCCGGCGGTAACGCGGGGGTCGCATTTGGCCTGTTCCCGGCTGGGATTGCATTCAACATCGGTTCTGGAAGCGGAGTGCGCGCGGACGGCCCGACGTCTCCGTACACGCCATACACGGCGAACCAGTGGATGTATCTCGCGATCTCCGTGGATTCCGCAGCGAAGACGATGACCTGGCACCGCTTCGATCCGGTCCTTGGCGAGGCAACGGGTACGGTAGCGACCGGCTCGGTCAATCTGGCAAATCTGGCCGGGCTGGGCCAGTTCGGAGTGGGTGAAGACGGCACAGGAATGTACGAAGTCAACAAGTGTGGAGATCCAGTTAATCCGTACACGCCAGGCACCTGCACGAACGGATCGGTATCGGCGACCTACCAGCAGTCGTTCAGTGACATTGCAATGTGGAACCGCGTGCTGACTGAATCCGAACTGCAATCGATCTTCGGATCGAAGAAACCGTTGTCCGGGCTGTTGACCCCCACCCACTGACACCGGAGCAAGAGACATGAAATTGACCTTCCTTATTGCCCGATATCGGTGCAGTGCGGGTTGGCGCGCCATGTTGAGCGGCTTGATTGCTTGTGCCGTGTGCGGATTGCTCGCCGGTTGCGGCGGCAGCAGCGATGGCAGTAGCGATGCAGCGGCAAGCCAGCGGCCTGCCGTTAATGGCAGCGCCGCACCCGCAGGTGCCGGCGGTGCGGGCGATCCGGTTCCAATCGTCGCGCTGCCGGCCTCCGGGCCGTGTGCCGCTTCGGGCACGCCGGCGCTTCAGGCGCCGGGTCTGAATTCGCAGATCGACTGCGCGCCCTGAGCGTCAATCGCAATCCCGGCGGGGCAGAGGACATCTGATCCACGCGACAGACATAACACCGACATCGAGTCCACCATGACCAATATGGATCGCCGCAAATTCCTGCGCGCCACTGCGGCCGGCGCCGCGCTGAGCATATTTCCGCCGTCCATTCAGCGCGCCCTCGCCATTCCCGCCAACAACGCGACGGGCACGATCAACGACGTCGAGCACGTCATCATCTTCATGCAGGAGAACCGCTCCTTCGATCATTACTTTGGCACCATGCCAGGCGTGCGTGGCTATAGCGATCGCTTCACGATTCCGATGGCGTCAGGTAATCCGGTCTGGATGCAAAACGGTAAATCTGGCACCGTGCAGCCGTACTATCTCGACCCCGCCCTGGGCAACGGGCTCTACATCGGCGGCGATCATTCCTGGGCGACCCAGCAGGCCGGATGGGACAATGGCCGTATGGCGAGCTGGCCGAAAGCCAAGAGCCTCAGTGCGTCGGTGGGTTATCTGCAGGAAGGCGATATGCCGTTCCATTACGCACTCGCCAATGCGTTTACGATCTGCGACGCCTACCATTGCTCGATGCGCTGCTCGACGTTCCCGAACCGGCTATATCTGTGGAGCGGCACGAACGGCTCGAACGTAATCGATCAGGGGGTGATGAGCAACGACCAGTGGGGCCTCACTGTCCCGCTTGGCGCAGCCAGCACCGGCCTGACCTGGACCACTTACCCTGAGCGCCTGCAGGCGGCAGGCGTCAGCTGGAAGGTCTACTGCAACCCGACCAACTGCAGCAACAACAACCAGCTGGGTGCATTCGCCAGCTATCGCCAGGCCGCAGCGGCCCTTACGGCCACGGGCGAAACGCTCAACACGCCTTACACAACCTCGATGGAGGCCATATCGCCGCTGCTCAAAGGCATCGCCAACACGATGCCCGACGGCGGTTACCTGGCAGCCGTCGCGGCCGACATCGCCGCCGGGCAGTTGCCCCAGGTCAGCTGGATCGTCGCGCCGGCGCTTTACAGCGAGCACCCGCTCCTCTCGGTGCCCAATCAGGGGGCCTGGTACATCCAGACGCTACTCGACATGCTGACGGCCAACCCGGAGGTCTGGAGCAAGACCGTGCTGTTCATCGACTACGACGAGAACGACGCGTTCTTTGACCACATGCCGCCGCCCGACCCGCCGTCACGGAACCCGGACGGCACTTACGCCGGCATGTCGACCGTCGAGACAACGTACGAATACTTCACGATGCCCAACCCGACGGGTACCAGGAGCCCTTACTCGCCGGACGGCAACTGTTTTGGACCCGGCGTGCGCACGCCGATGCTGGTCATCTCGCCGTGGAGCACCGGCGGCTGGGTCAACTCGCAGGTGTTCGACCACACCTCGACGCTGCGCTTCCTCGAACAGCGCTTCGGCGTCGCCGAGACCAACATCAGTCCATGGCGTCGCGCAGTGTTCGGAGACATGCTGTCGTGCTTCAACTTCAGCAATCCGAATACCAGTACGCCTGCGCTACCTGATGCTCCGACCCAGGCGGCCGCCAACGCGACGTATGCGCAGCAGGCGGCCGCGGCCAGCGTGCCGGTGCCGGTGGCGGGCTCCGTGCCGCTGCCGCAGCAGGCGCTCATGGCGCGGCCCTCGCGCGCATTACCCTATGCGTTACATACGAGTGCAAGCGCCAACGCGCAGGCCGGGGTGGTATGGTTGACGTTCAGCAATACCGGCACCCAAGGGGCCGTGTTTCACGTGTACGACCAGCTCAACCTCGCTAACATCCCGCGCCGCTACACGGTCGAGGCGGGCAAACAGCTGTCCGATACATGGAATGCGGCCGCGAATACTCCGGCGGGTCAGTACAGCCTCTGGGTGCTCGGCCCGAATGGCTTCCACCGGTTGTTCGAGGGAAACGTGACGGCGGTGGCCAACGGCCCCAACCCCGAAGTGCGCGTGTGTTACGACCACCCGAACAACGCGGTCTACCTGACCATCATGAATACCGGCAACGCGACAGCCAACGTCACAGTTGCCGCGAATGCCTACCGCAACGACGGCCCGTGGACCTACTCGGTACCGCCGGGCATGCAGGTCGAACCGTACTGGACGCTCAGTGAATCCAGCAGCTGGTACGACTTCACGTTGACGATGGACGGCGGCTTCGTCCGGCGCTTTGCCGGACGAGTCGAGGCCGGCAAAGACAGCATCAGCGATCCGGTGATGGGAGCGTCCTGAGTTCAGTACCGGGATGCGCCGTGGCGATAAATTCCGTCAGCGCCTGAAACACGCACTGGCAGACAACGGTGAAAGTGTGCGTGTCACGGCAGTGGCAAAGGATCGCTGCATTACCAGTGTGCTAAGCCGGCGGCCGTCCGGCGTCCTTTTCAATCAACACCTGATTGACCACGTCGAGAAAAGCCTGCACGAGCCGCGCAGCCTTACGCTCGACGAGACAGGCCACGTGCGCGTGGGTTAGCACCTGCTCGCCGTGGATCGTCAGCTTGCGCAGTCGCGAGTCGTCGACATGCTCCCGCTCCGACACCGCCGCTATACCGAGCCCAAGGATGACCGCTTCGCGCACGGCCTCGCGGCTGCCCACTTCCAGCGAAAAGTTCGGCTCGATGCCGTGCTGGCGCAGTGCGTTTTCCAGCGCCTTGCGAGTGGTGGAGCCCGGTTCCCGCATGATCATGGGCTCGTCGCGAAGTTCTTCCAGGCGGATGCTGCGCCTGCGTGCCAGCCGATGGGCCGCCGGCACGATGATGACCAGCGGATGCTGCCGATAGGGCACGTAGTGAAGCAGAGGGTTAGCGCCGTATTGAGCCAGCACCGCAACGTCCGTTTCGTACGACAGCAGGCCGCGCACGGTTTCTTCCGAGTTGCCGAGCCGGATCGATACGCGCAATCCTGGATAGCGAAGATGAAACGCCGCGACGATCTCCATGGCATGCAGCGGCCCGACCGCGCCCACGCGGATGATTCCGGTGCTCAGGCCCGCCGATTCCTTCAGAAAGTCGATTGCCTCCTGTTCGTTGCCGAACATCCGCTGGGCGATCGCGAACAACGTTTCCCCCGCCGCCGCGAGCACGATCCGACGGCCGCTGCGATGAAACAGCTCCACCCCGTAGCTTTCCTCCAGATCCCGCACCTGCGTGGTGACAGTCGGCTGGCTGACGTGCAGCGCCCGAGCGGCGGCGGTCACGCTGCCGTGCTTGCCGACGGCGTAAAACGAGCGCAATTGAGTGAGTCGCATAGATTGGATGAATACATCGACAGAAATATTTGTATTTTTACTATACATCGATGTTTCCCATAATTCATCCATACCGTGCAGCCCAACAAAAGAGGGGAGACGATGAACAGTGTCTTTTGGAATCCTGTAGAGGTGAATTTCGGCCCCGGCTGCATCGAGCGGCTGCCCGAAATTCTTGACGGCCGCAGCGCCGTTGTTGTGACGTTCGCAGAGGCAGCGCAGATCGGACTTGTGCAACGTGTGCGCGAGCTGTGTGGCGATAGCGTGGTCGCGGTGATCGATGACGTGCAGCCGAACCCGGACGTCACCCATCTCGCCGGGCTGTATCGCGATTTCTGGCGAAAGCATGCGGATTGCCCGGTCGTCGTCGCGATCGGCGGCGGCAGCGTGCTCGACACAGCGAAAGCGCTGATGGTCGGAACGCAAAGCAATGAGTTTGACGAACTGCTGACGTTGCTCGACACGGGCAAGCCGTTCACGCCGCCGCGCGTGAAGTCGCTGATCACGGTGCCGACGACCGCGGGCACCGGCAGCGAAGTGACGCCGTGGGCGACCATCTGGGACCGCACGATCAAGCAGCGCAAGTATTCGCTTCAGCTCCCGCAAACGTGGCCTGAGGCCGCGATCGTCGATCCGGACCTCACGCTTTCTCTGCCGCATTCGGTTACGGTGCAGAGCGGTCTCGACGCGCTCTCGCATGCGCTCGAAGCCATCTGGAATGTCAATGCAAACCCGATCTCCGACGAATTCGCCGTGTCCGCCGCGCGCGACATGCTGGCCACGCTGCCCGCGCTCGTCGCGAATCTGCAGGACCGGACGCTTCGCGAGCGGGCGTCGCTAGCGGCGCTCAAGGCCGGGCTCGCGTTCTCAAACACGAAGACCGCACTGGCCCATTCCATTTCGTATGAGATGACGATTCATCACGGCCTGCCTCATGGCATCGCGTGTTCATTCACGCTGCCGATGGTGCTGGATCTCGCGCTTGGCAGAAGCGCTGCGCGCGATGCCGTACTCGCGAAGGTGTTTCCGTGCCCACTGGCTGATGCGCGGAACTACCTGACGGATTTCCTCGAGGCACTGGGCGTGCGAACGTCGTTTTCAAGCTACGGGGTGAGCGAGGAGGAATCGGATCGAATGATCGCGCACGCATTGAGCGGGCCGCGCGGACGCAATTTCATCGCGGCGGCGGTCTGAAATTCTGGCAGTAGCGAGGCAACGGATCAGCATCACCGAACGGTGACAGAGGAGGAAAAGAGACATCCGGTTTCGCACCGGCGTACCTTGCAGCACAACAGAAGCCGCATGAACGGCAAGTGTCGGGGCAGCGGACGTCAGGCGACGTCACGGGCCCGGCAACTATCAGGAGACAAGCAATGGAAGCAGTGGATATTGCAGGAGGCCCGGCAGTCAACGTCGACGCCAGGTCTGTGAAGTCGGTTGCCCTCGCCAGTCTGATCGGCACGACAGTCGAGTGGTATGACTTTTTCCTCTACGGCACGATCACCGGACTCGTATTCGACAAGCTTTTCTTTCCGACGGGAAACGCTTTCGTTTCCACCATGCTCGCCTATACGGTGTACGCAGTCGGCTTTGTCACCCGGCCGCTCGGCGGCGTGATCTTCGGCCATTTCGGTGACCGGTTCGGACGCAAACCGCTGCTGGTGCTCACGCTTTCCATCATGGGCGTGTCCACGTTCCTGATCGGGTTATTGCCGACTTACGCGTCGATCGGCATCTGGGCGCCTGTCTGCCTGCTGTTGTTGCGGTTGCTGCAGGGCATTGGCCTTGGCGGCGAGTGGGGTGGCGCGGTGCTGATGGCTTTCGAATACGCGCCCCGCAAAGACCGCGGCCTGTACGCGTCCTATCCGCAGATCGGGCTCGCAATCGGCCTGTGCCTGAGCAGCGGCGCGGTGGCTGCACTGACCACCTGGCTCACGCCCGAGGCTTTCCTGCAGTGGGGCTGGCGGGCTGCCTTCATGGCCAGCATCCTGCTTGTCGCGGTGGGCATGTTTATCCGGCTGCGTATCGTCGAAACACCCGCATTCACGAAGATTCGCGACTCGCACGCGGTTGCCAAAGTACCGGCGAGCGAAGTGCTCTCCGACTACCGCGGCAACGTGCTGTTGGGCTGGGGCGCGCGCTATATCGACGGCGTGATTTTCAACACCTATGCGGTGTTCTCTCTGAGCTACCTGATCGGCGTCCATCACTATGCGAAGTCGGCGATCCTCGTGGCCGTGACGCTGGCCGCCCTGGTGCTGATGTTCATGATTCCAGTCGCCTCGCGCCTGTCGGACCGGATTGGCCGCCGCAAGGTGTTCGGCTGGGGGGCGCTCGCGTGCGGCGTGAGCGCGTGGCCAGCCTTTGCGGTCTTTCATTACTCGACCAGTCTCACTGCCGTGACGGCCACCATCGTGATCGTCATCGGTGTGATCTACGCCTTCGTCTACGGACCCGAGGCGGCGCTCTTCTGCGAACTGTTCGATACGCGGGTGCGCTATAGCGGCATCTCGATCGTGTACCAGGTATCGGGAATCGTCTCCAGCTCGATCACGCCGCTCGTCGCAACGTGGCTTCTGCATTACGGCAATCTGCAGCCGTGGTGGATTGTGCTCTACATCGCGAGCGTCGGGTTGCTCAGCTCGATTTGTACGTACTTCATGCGACGCACGTTCTGAATATATGACCTCCAGGGGAACCTGACATGAATGCAGTTTCAACCATCGCAGTCAACGGCCGACGCTATCGCCTGCCGAACCGGCCCACGGTTATCGTCTGTATCGACGGGTGCGAATACGACTATCTGCGCCGGGCGGCGGAAGCGGGCGCCACGCCGTTCCTGCGCAGACTGCTCGAAGAGGGCACGGCGCTTTCCGCGAAATGCGTGATGCCCTCCTTCACCAACCCGAACAATCTTTCGATCGTGTGTGGCGCACCGCCGGCCGTGCATGGCATCTGCGGCAACTATTTCTATGATCGCGATGCGGATGAAGGCCGTGGCCGCGAGGTGCTGATGAACGATCCGCGCTATTTGCGGGCCGGTACCTTGCTGGCCGCCGCCGCCGAAGCAGGCTCCCGGGTGGCGGTGGTCACCGCGAAAGACAAGTTGCGCGCGCTGCTTGGCCACGGCCTGAGCGGCATCTGTCTGTCGGCGGAAAAGGCAAACGAAGCGACCGTGGAAGCGAATGGCATAGACCGGGTGCTGGAGCGCGTGAAGATGCCGCTGCCCGAGGTGTACAGCGCCGAGCTTTCCGAATTTGTCTTCGCGACCGGCGTGTGGCTGCTCGAAAACGATCGTGCGGATCTGATGTATCTGTCGACGACCGACTACGTCCAGCACAAGTTTGCTCCGGGCACCGATGGCGCGAACGCGTTTTACGCGATGATGGACCGGTATCTGGCGCGCCTGCACGAACTGGGCGCCGTACTAGGCATCACGGCGGATCACGGGATGAACGCCAAGCACGATCCGAAGACGGGTGAGCCGAACATCATCTATCTGCAGGATCTGCTCGACGACTGGCTCGGGCGCGGCGTCGAGGCGGGCGGTGCGCGTGTGATCCTGCCGATCACGGACCCCTACGTGCGCCACCACGGCGCGCTCGGCTCGTACGCGACGGTGTATCTGCCTGCTGGTGAGGACGGTGTCGCGCTGCGCAGGCGGCTGGCGGAATTGCCCCATATCGAGGCAGTGTTGACCCGCGAAGAAGCGTGTACGCGCTTCGAATTGCCCCCCGACCGCGTGGGCGACCTCGTTGTGATCGGTGACAAATCCTGGGTGCTCGGCAGCAGCGCCGCGGCGCACGATCTCTCGGGACTGACGGTGCCGCTGCGTTCGCACGGCGGCCTGTCGGAGCAGACCGTACCGCTGCTGTTCAACCGTCCGCTTGCCGGCACACTCGAAGGGCGCACCTTGCGGAATTTCGACGTATTTGATATCGCGTTGAACGCACTTCAGGAGCAGCCTGCCGTCGCACATCTTCCGGAGCAGCACGCATGAACCATATCGATCTGAAACCGAAGCAGTTCCGCGAAGAGGCGCTGCGCATCGACGGCAACAAGCTGACGCGCGACCGTGTGATCGAAGTGACCAATCCCTATACGGGGGATGTGGTGGGCACCGTGCCGAAGGCTTCCATTGACGACGTACGCATGGCGTATGAAGCAGCCATGCGATACAGGCCGAAGCTGTCGCGCTTCGAGCGCGCGTCGATTCTCAACCGCGCCGCGGAACTGCTGCGCAACCGGACCGAAGAGGCGGCTTCCCTGATCACGCTCGAATCGGGCCTGTGCATGAAGGACTCGCGCTACGAGATCGGGCGCGTAGCCGACGTGCTCAACTTCTCCGCGAGCGAGGCGTTGCGCGACGACGGTCAGGTGTTTTCATGCGACCTCACGCCCCACGGAAAGAAGCGCCGCGTGATCACGCAGCGCGAACCGCTTCTCGGCGTCATTACGGCGATCACCCCGTTCAACCACCCGATGAACCAGGTCGCGCACAAGATCGCGCCGGCGATCGCCACCAATAACCGCACCGTACTGAAGCCATCGGAGAAGGTGCCGCTGTCCGCCTGTTACCTGGCGGATCTGCTCTATGAAGCGGGGCTCCCGCCGCAGATGTTGCAGGTCGTGACGGGCGACCCGGCCGAGATTGCCGACGAACTCATCACGAACCCGAACGTCGCGCTGGTGACGTTCACCGGCGGCGTTGCCATCGGCAAATACATCGCGGAGCGCGCAGGCTATCGACGCGTGATCCTCGAGTTAGGCGGCAATGATCCGCTGATCGTGATGGACGACGCCGATCTCGAGCGCGCTTCGGACCTCGCCGTACTCGGTTCGTACAAGAACTCCGGGCAACGCTGCACCGCGGTTAAACGGATTCTGGTGCAGCGGACGGTGGCGGATCGTTTTACCGAACTGGTGGTCGAGAAAACCCGGGCGTGGAAGTGCGGTAACCCGGCCGATCCCAACAACGACATGGGCACGGTCATCGACAAAGCGGCCGCGTCGCTGTTCGAGGCGCGCGTGAATCAGGCAATCGCGCAAGGCGCGCGCCTGTTGACTGGCAACGAGCGCGAGGGCGCGCTGTATCCGCCGACCGTGCTGGACCGCGTCACGCCATCGATGGAACTGGTCGCGCAGGAAACGTTCGGGCCGGTCTCTCCGATCATTGCGTTCAACGATCTCGATGACGCCATCCGTATCTCCAATGGCACAGCGTATGGCCTGTCTTCGGGCGTCTGTACGGACAGTCTCGAGAACATCACGCGCTTCGCGAATGAGCTCAACGTGGGGACGGTCAATGTTTGGGAAGTGCCCGGCTACCGGATCGAGCTGACACCGTTCGGCGGTATCAAGGATTCGGGGTTGGGTCATAAGGAAGGCGTCCAGGAAGCGATGAAGAGCTTCACGAACGTGAAGACCTTTACGTTGCCATGGGGTTGAAACCGGAGGGGGCGCGATGCCAGGCAATATCGAACTGATCTCGAGGCTGCTGTTTGCCGCGGTGCTGGGCGGCGCCATCGGCTTCGAGCGGGAGCGGTTTGCGTTTCCGGCTGGCCTGCGCACGCATATGCTGGTGTGCGTGGCGTCCTCGCTGGTGATGATGGTGTCGGCGTTCGGTTTCGAGGACACCCGTTCGATGCCGAACATCGCGCTCGACCCATCCCGTGTGGCGGCGCAGGTCGTGTCGGGTATCGGATTTCTCGGTGCCGGCGCGATCCTGCTGCGCGGGGAGGTAGTGCGAGGGCTGACGACCGCGGCAAGCGTCTGGGCCGTCGCGGGTATCGGGCTCGCGGCGGGCGGCGGACTCTACGTGCTGGCGTTGGCGGCAACGGCGATCATTCTGATGACACTCGCGTGGGTCAAACCCGTGGCGCGCCAGTTGCGAACCAAAGGGAAATTGCGTCGGGCACTGCGCCTTCAGGTGGACCGGGGAGCGATCACGCTACCGGTGTTGTGCCGCGTGTTCGGCGACGACGGACCGCGTATCAGGCAGATTAGCGTAAGCGCCGACGATGACAACGAACAGCATGAACTGATCACGATTTCGCTGTCGCGAATGTCCACCGACGAATTCATGGCCTATCGCAACATGCTTTGCGAACTGATCGGTGTGCGCGAGGTCGAGGAGATCGAAGTGCACTGACCGGAAATGACTTCTTGTGGCGACCGGTTCGCTTTGCACGCGCACCGGCACGCCGACTCGGGAGTCACGGAAAGATAGCTGGCCTGCGTCTCTTTTGTCGACCAGAGTTCGCGCTTTAACGCGTTACTCTGGTCCCCATGCAAGATGGCTGCGGTCGAGTAAGAGAATATTTTATTTGCCGACGGCCGGCGACACTACGCTCGGGGTCGCGAGCGTGTTGTTGCTCTTGGGAGCGCTGGTGTCAGATGTCGAACTGCTGTTCGGGGTGCCCGGCAGACCCGAGTTCCGCGACCTCGCGGCCATGCCGCTGTCCGAGTTGGTGGCGCCTGGCGTGCCGTAGCCGCCCGCTGCACCGTTCATCTGGTTCACCTGATTCGCGGGGCCCGCCGTGCTGCCTGGTGAACCGTTGCCGCTCGTGCCTCCGGCTGCCTGTGCATACACGCCGCCCGACAGTGTGAGTGCGGCGACGGCCGAGATTAATGTGCTGGTTGCCTTGCTCATGATCAGTCCCTCCTTGATCGGAATATGTGGACACAGACGGTTATCGCCTGCTTGACCAGGGAATGCAGCAATCACCGTGCCTCGCACTCTTGCTCGCGCCGAGTCCATGCGGGTCGCAGCGAGCGGTTTTCGTCCGCACCTGGCGGAGCGGCGGCCGGCATGGAGCGTTGAATTTCACGAGATTGATAACTGGCGGTTATCGCAACATGACTGCTCGATATCGGGGACAATGAAAAACTTCTAATAGAGTTGAAGCGGTGAGTGTGCGGTGTCGACGATCGGCATACCTGCCCACACCGCAATTCGCTTCAGCGTCCTGCAATCTCTTCAATCGACGACCTGCGGCTGCGACGACATTGCCGACACACAACCAGACAGTCTGAATTCACGACGCACCGCTGTTGCGATTCCGTCGACCACATCCGTCACCAGCAGGCGTCCCTTTTCGCTGCTCGAATCTTTCGCTGACGACAGCACTCCGCTCGATGGAACCCAGGCGGTGCGCGCAGGGTACATATCGTAAGGCGGGAATTCGAGGGGCTCCTGCTCCGCGATGCTATCGAGCGACACCAGTTGCGGGTGATAGTGGAGCATCATCGACGTCTCGATCACGGTGGCATGTTCGAGCGCAATCCCAGGAAACCCGTTCGGGAAAATTGCATCGAGCGTTTCCTTGCGACAGAACTCCCAATGCTCGACACGCATGACTTCCATCCCGCTGCTCTCGCCTATGTCCCGCATCGCGAGTTCGATCACCCTCGGTGACGAACCACTGGTTTTCAAAATGCCCGACGACGATCACAAGACGCCTGACGCCGTGACGATGAAATTCGCGCACCGCGTCGCGGATCGTTCCGCTCAACGTCGCGCCGTCGACACTCGTGGTACCGCAGAAATGCTGACCGCCGCCGCTCCTGGGTTGTGACTTGTAGCCGTATGAAATCGCAGATGCCACGATGCCCGCCACCTCACGGGCAACATCTTCGCTGATCGCGCTTGCCAGCAAGGCATCTGTTCCAAGCGGAAGATGAGGCCCATGCTGTTCCGTCGCGCCGCACGGGGGAAATACGATCGATCCGGCTTTTACGCGTTGCTCGTACTCGACCCAGCTGATGTTGTCCATGCGCACGCTGTTCATGTCGAACTCCTGTTGTCAACGAGAGATATCTGATCCGGTCGGGTGTCGCGTCGCGCGAGATGGAAGAGGTAGTAGCTCCCGCCGCCGACGCCGAGCCTAGCGAGCCATGAAAGGTCGATACCGCCCAGCGCCATTGCGACGGATCCCTGCATCGACTCGATGCTGCCGACCTGAAAGAGCCAGGCCGCGATGACACCCAACGCCAGCGCCGCGATGCCGGACCACTTGACGTCCCCACATTCACTCATCGAGTGGCGACGGTAAAGCGCGCCGACATCGATCCTGCCGCGCCGGACGAGAAAGAAATCGACGAGTACGATTCCGGCCCACGGTGCGTTCCACACGACGAAGAAGACCATCAGATCCTCGAAGGTGTTGGCAAACGCGCCTGAATGCAGGAATAGATAAAGAATCAGGAGGCCGGCAATGCCGGACACGACGGAGACGACCCAGCGGGGAACATGCACGTCGAGCGACAGCGTGGCGAGTGCTGCCGAGTAGATGACGACAATGTTAGTTGCGATTGGACCGTGGACGAGCACGAGCAGGACGGGCAATGCCATCGCACCGAAGACGACAATGATGAGCTGGGTGGGATCGGCGCCGCTTCCCGCCGAAGCGATCGCAGCTCCCAGAAAAGCGAGCCAGACAGTCGGACCGAACATACCGAGCGACGTCGCGCGAAATACCTGCCCGTTGCTCAACGTCAGCTTCGTGAAACGCGTGTAATCCGACGCATAGACGAGCCAGGAAATGCCCCAGCCGATTCCGATCGCGGTCATCAGCTTGCTCATAGCCGAAAGCTTGCCGATACCGCGCGCGGTTGAAACGTGCCAGTGAATATCGACATGGGTGAAGGCAAGCACGGTCATCACGACCATGACAACCAGTACAAACTTCTGGTCTACGATGCGGGCAGCTTTTTCGTTGAGCATCGAGACACGGAGAAAATTCCGGGGATGTTCGCGACCCTGGTGGTCGTTCTGCCTTCGGCCTGTAATGGCGGTGAACTGATCGTTCGCCACCGGGGACATGAAGTCTGCCTTGACCTGAACTGCTCCGATTCGGCAGAAATGTCTTTCGCTGCTTTCTATGCCGATTGTGTGCATGAGGTCCGCCCGGTCACGTCGGGCTTCAGGTTGACGCTTGTCTATAACCTGACGCGCAGCGGTCATCGTCAACCCGCAGCACCTCCGGAGTACGACAGGGAGCAGACGGCCATCACGGCATTGTTGCGAGGCTGGGCAGCGAACAGGGATGCGCCAGATGACAGCTCGCCCGAAAAACTCATCTACCCGCTGGAATACGCTTATACCCCGGCAGAACTGTCGTTCGATGCACTGAAAAGCGCCGATGCGGCTGCTGCCGCGGTGCTTGTTCGTGCTGCTGAGGACGCCACCTGTGACCTTCACCTGGCGCTGGTATCGATCGACGAGACCGGGAGCGCCGAATATAGCGGTTACTCCTCGCGCAGACGAAGCCGGTGGCATCGTGCCCGAGATGATGACGGTGATGAGGAGTACGACGACTTCGAGGTTGGCGAGATCATTGAGCGCACGCTGACCGTATCGGACTGGCGACGGCCCGATGGCCGCCAACCCGCAATCAATGAGGTGCCCTTTGAGGAAAGGGAACTTTGCCCACCCGGAAGCTTCGACGGGCTGGAGCCCGACGAGCAACATTTTCATGAGGCCACCGGCAACGAAGGAGCGTCGTTTGAGCGGACCTACCGGCGAGCCGCTTTTGTGCTGTGGCCTTCGGCACGACGACTTGCCGTGCTCAATCAGGCTGGCCTCGGGGTGACTTTGCCTTACCTGAAGGATCTGGCACAGCGCTGGACGCAAAGTGGCGAAAGTCAGCAGTCGCCCACGTGGGACGAGGCGCACGCGCTCGCCGGGCATATGCTGCGCGACTGGCCTGCGTCGTCCGGTTACTTTGGAGTCAGGCACGCGGACGAGGTCATCAGCATATTGTCCAGCCTGACGCAATTGGACGACGCCGTACACGTCGATACCTTTTTGTGAGCGATTTCCGCCAAAGGGCTTTATCACGACAGCGAGAATGAAGCGTTGACACGTGCGTTCGGGCTTCTTGCGCCAGCGCGCACGGCTGAACTCATGGAGCAGATTATCTCTGCGAACGCGCAGATGATGCCGGGAGCCTGCGCCGGCCTGCTGGCCCGGACCAGTGAAGGTACTCCGCCCGCCTGTCCCCCGGCGCTCCTTCACCCGGTTGCCACGTCGCTGGTCGAAACGTTTCTGGGACAACGCTCGAGCGCTTCCCGCCCTGATTGCCTGCGACGGCCAGACCCAATCAAACCCACCCTGATTGTCGGCCTGCTGACAGCTCTTGACCGGATTGACTCGCCATTACTCGCCGACCGTGTTGTCGAACACGTGTTGGGAAACCCGGCCTCTTTCGGCATGGACGCCATCATCGTTCCTGCCGTCCTGGGTTTGACTGAATGGGCGCCGACGTTGAGTGTCGCGTCGGTCCAGCGCCTGCGTGCCGCATGCCTGGCCCATCTGCACGGTCGTATCGCCGAGCCCCTGGAACCACCAGCCGATTTCGCGCGTGTGAATACCGTCAGTTGCCGCTGCGTCCATTGCGCTGAGCTCGGCCGGTTTCTGGTCGATCCCGGGCGCAAGGAATGGGCGTTAAAGGCGGCCCAGCACTCCCGCAGTCACGTCGAGAGTGCCATCAGGCAGCACGGTTGCGATCTGGACTGTGCGACGCGCAGGGTCGGTAGTCCTCACAGCCTGATATGCACAAAAAATCAGGCGAGCTATGAACGGCGTGCGCGACAACGCAAGGACGATCTGCGAAACGCGGAGCGGCTTGATGTCCTTTCGGAACACGGATGACAAGTCGGCGATGTATTGGCCCAGGCGGGTGACAAGGCCATGAGAACTTGCATTTGAGGGAAGTGCGATGGATATCGATACCGGGGCAGTCGACGAAGTGGTCTTGGCTCTGCTTTACCTGAATCTATGCGATCAGAACCATGCCTGGAAAAGCTTCGACTGGGAGGCAATGAATCGCCTGCATGAGAGAGGCTTCATCCACAATCCGGTCAGCCGTGCGAAATCCGTCGTGCTGACCGAAGAGGGCTTGCACGAAGCCGAGCGGTTGTTCAGGCAGTACTTCGTCCGCTCCCATGACCGAAAGCTGGACGATGACAAACCGGCGTGACCAGTTCCCGTACGCATTGGTGAGCAGATCGGTCTATGGCGATGGTTTCGCAGGCGCCGCGACCGCCAGTTGCTGTGACACAGGCGTCGGTGCAGCCGTCAGCGCGGATTCAATCCGGTGCTGCGCGAATGGGTCGGCGGCGTCGATGTAGCGCATTGCCGAACGTACATCCTTCCAGCCGACGTACTCCATCAGCATCTTGAGATCCCACTGGTTCGAATTGGCCCAGGTTGCAAAGCCTCGCCGTAGTGAGTGACTGCTGTAGCTGTCGGGAGCCGGCACGCCGGCCGTGCGAAACAGTGCGCGCAGCAGCGGCACGAAGCTGCCGGCACGCAGCACTTCATCGCTGATGTGCCCCCAGCGATCGATGCTGCGGAACACCGGTCCTTCAGTCAGGCCCGAAGCCGCGATCCACGCCTCGTAAGCGGCTACCGGGCACAGGCGCGAAAGCGCCGGCGCCCTGAATGTCGTGCCGAGCTGCGCACGATCGCCTTTTGTACGAGGCAGAAACAGCGTCATGCCGCGGCCGGGCTCGATTGTGATGTGTTCGATTCGCAGGCGACTCAGTTCGTCGGAGCGAAACCCGCGCCAGAAGCCGAGCAGGACCAGCGCCTTGTTTCGGACATGCGTGATGTGGGTTCGTGCATTGCCCATCGCCATGGCATCCGCGATCTGCTCATCGAGCCATGCCGTCAGCCGTTCGAGTTGTGCAAGCTGCAGCGGCTTCGCGCGCTTTTCGCTCGCGGGATGCAGTGCCGCGATGCCCTTGAGCACCTTGCGCACATGCGGCGTCTTCGTAGGGTCCGGAAAACCCTGTGTCTGGTGCCACTGCGCGAGCGCCGCAAGGCGCGAACGCAGCGTGTTCACCGAAAGCGACTCCGCGTGGTCGACCAGGTATCGCGCAATCGCATCGGCGCTCGCCGGCAGGAAGCCGCTCCAATCGATCTCGAAATGACGGATCGCCGACTGGTAGCTGCGCCGCGTATTTTCACGTGTCGCAGCTTCGAGATAGCGATCGATGGCAGGCATGGCTCGTGAGTACAATCAGGTTATCAACATGGGGAACGATGATATCGGATATCCCCTGCAACAGCCCGCACATGTGTGCCAGCCAGCTGACGACACCGGACGTGATTCTGATGGATGACGTAATGAATGGAGTAAAACTGCCGCACCCAGGCTGGGATAACCTCACCCGGGAGGAACTGTTCGCGGAACTGACGCGCCTGCAGGCCGACAACGCGAGGCTGACCGCGTTGCTGCCAGCGCTTCCTCCATTGCAGGGCGAATCCGTGCAACTGGTTCAGCACAAACCATCGCCAGCAGTACGAAACACCGACGCGCCAGTGCTGTCAACGCAGCAGAAAGTCCAGCTTTTCCGGCGGCTCTTTCACGGTCGCACGGACGTCTATCCGCTGCGTTGGGAAAGCCGCAATTCTGGAAAATCGGGCTACGCACCGGCCTGCGCGAACGAGTGGCGGGCCGGGATTTGCGACAAGCCCCGCATCAAGTGCTCAGACTGCAACCACCGGCTGCTGCTGCCGCTGGACGATCAGGTCATCTACGCACACCTGGCAGGCGATTACACGGTGGGGCTCTATCCGCTGATGCCCGACGGCACCTGCTACCTTCTCGCCGTTGATTTCGATGAGGAGGGTTGGCGCGAAGATGCGAGTGCCTTCTGTCAATCCTGCCGGGAACTGGAAGTCCCGGTGTCGCTCGAAATTTCGCGCTCGGGCAACGGCGCGCACGCGTGGATTTTCTTCACCTCGGCTGTGGCCGCCCGCGACGCACGGCGGCTGGGCTCGGCGATCATCAGCCACACCTGTGCCCGAACCCGGCAGCTCGAACTGTCGTCCTACGACCGGCTCTTTCCCAACCAGGACGTGCTTCCCAAGGGCGGCTTCGGCAACCTGATCGCCTTGCCCTTGCAGAAGCAACCGCGCGAGCGGGGTTGCAGCGTATTTGTCGATGACGATTTTCAACCCTATGCCGACCAATGGGCGTGCCTGACATCGATCCAGGCCATGGACGGTCGCGATATCGAGGGCGTAATTTTCGGCGCCACCGGCGGCGTCCATCCGCTCGATGTGGCGTTCATCACGGAAGAGGATCAGGCAGAACCCTGGAAATCGCCGCCGGCCTTGCCGAAACAGCTGGGCGGACCAATGCCGGCATCGCTGATCCTTACGCTTGCGAACCAGCTCTATTTCGAGAAGGCGCAACTCCCGCAATCGCTGCTCAACCGCCTCATCCGGCTGGCGGCATTCCAGAATCCGGAGTTCTACCGGGCCCAGGCGCGTGGCTTCAGCGTGTGGGACAAGCCGCGCATCATTGGTCGCGCCGAGAACTGCCCGCGCCACATTGCGTTGCCGCGTGGGTGCCTCGATGACGTCATGGCGCTGCTGCGCGACAACAAGGTCGCCTGCGAAATGCGCGACGAGCGTTGTACGGGCGAACCTGTCACGGTGGCCTTCGCCGGCACGCTTCGCGCCGACCAGCAGGCAGCGGTGGATGATCTGCTGCAATACGACACCGGCATCCTGCATGCGCCGACGGCCTTCGGCAAGACCGTGACGGCGGCCGCGATGATCGCGCGGCGTGGCGTCAATACGCTCGTGCTCGTCCATCGCAGGGAACTGCTCGACCAGTGGCGCGAGCGCCTGCAGTCGTTTCTCGCGCTCGACCCACGCAGTATTGGCACGATCGGCGGAGGCAAGCTGAAGGCGACGGGCCAGATCGATATCGCCATGCTGCAGTCGGTGGCGCCCGGCGGTCCACGCGGCGAGCTGTTGCGGCATTACGGTCATGTCATTGTCGACGAGTGCCACCATGTCTCTGCCGACTCGTTCGAGGCGGTGCTCAAGACCGTCGATGCGCGATACGTGCTGGGGCTGACCGCCACACCCGTGCGCCGTGACAGCCAGCAACCCGTGATGTTCATGCTGTGCGGTCCGATCCGGCATGCGGCACGCGCAGCCGCGAGCGCGCCGCAGGTGCTCGAGGTCTTCCCGCAAAGGCTCACCGCCGCAGTCGACATGCTGTCAAAGAGTGCAGTCAAAACCGGAGGCAGGGCTAGGCAACACGTTGGCAGCGATCGTCACGTTTCCGCTCTACGGGTAATTGTGGTGGTGGCGGCATTTCCCGCATTTTATGATCCCCGTTTAGCACGGCGACCCGGACCTGAACGAGCAGGTGCGCGCCCTTATTGGTCCAGCGCATCTGCCGCTTCTTCGCACAGCGCAAGCTCACGACTTCGTTGACCGCCGATTCCGCGATACTGCTGCTGATTGGCATGCCGCGCCGATAGCGCCATCCGTAGTTGACCAGGTATCGGCCATTGGATTCCAAGTACCAATACGTCCCACGAAGATTCCACCACAACGCCATGTGCGCCGAGTCTTCAGGTACAAGTCCGAACATGTCATGAATTTGCTTGAGCCTTTCGACGGCATTGGAACCCTTGCCGTGCCATGTCAGCCATTTCGCCGACGCGACTTCGTCTTTCACAGGCATCCCGTTTGGCGCCAGGAGATCAGGAAATTTCTGTGCCGATTGCTCGATCGCCCGAAACTTCATGGCAATGTGAAACCAATCTAAAATCCGGCTCAACGGCCTTTTGGATCCATCGACGGCTTTCTCAAATTCGCCTGCGCCGTCAGAGACGATCGTGATTTTCTGATCGCTCGCGACGCCCTGCTCCGAGAGAAAATGATCAAGTCGGGTCGCGGCCGACGTGACTTCGCGATTGACGTATCCATAAACCTTGCAACAGCCATCGTCGCGAACCGCACGGCCCGCGATGATGTTCACGTGTCGCCCGGTAGACGGTGGGCGCTTTGAAGGGAAATACTGCCAGAGCTTGGCTTCATCCTGTTCTTTTCGAGAAGGCCGGTGGCGCAACCATGCAGAATCCACCGCAAGAGCGGTTATGTTGACGTTGCTATCGGCCGGCGGATAGTCTCGTTCACCGCGAATCGCGCTTTCGGCGCAATCGTCGAGTTCTTGGCCAACCGTTAATACGCGATTCCTCAATCCTGAGGTGGAGATCGCTTTATCGACGGGCAAAACCTCCTTCAGCAGCGTCGTCGCTACGGCATAGGGAAGATGCGCTGCCCACTTGACTTGCAAGTATTCGAGCTCGGGACTAACACGCAGAGGCATCGCTAGTGCGAGCGGGCTGAACGATTTTGCGCTTTGGTCTTGAGCGCATTTGCACACGCGCACCTGCGGACTGTCGATCGTTACTTTGCCGAAAACCGTCTTGTATCGGATCGCATGGGTCGCTTTGATCGATAATGCCCTGCCACACTGCGGGCAATTCAGGGAGGCCGAAACAACAACACGAGTCTGTGCGCAGACCAATGCACGCTGTGCTTCGTGTAACAGGCTTCTGCCTTCAGCCAAGTTTAGGCCCAGTTGCTTCTTCAGATCCCCCTCGAGTCGTTCAAATTCAGCCAATCGTATTGCCTCGCCGCCGCCGACAGCGTCGTCAATTCGCGCCTCAATGATCATCCGCATGACAGCCTCCGCAATTGATCGCAAGGCAACAAATATATCGCTCCCCTACCTTGCTGGCTGCCTCCGGTTTTAACTGCACTCCCCCGTTCCGCCATCATTTCCACCAGATCGCGCAGGTTGAGCTTGTAGCGCAGGTACCAGCGAACACACAGAATGATCACCTCGCGGTCAAAGTGACGGCCTGCGAACAGTTCGTCCAGACTCTTCAGTTTGCTCATCGTCGGCTCTCAATTCGGTCAGCCCGACACCTTAACCGATTCGCCACCGCGCTATTTGCACCAGAGCCGACGCTGCTACTCACCGTGCCCAGCTGAAGCAACGTCTCGACAACTGGTATGGCTGGAGCGCAATCGATCTGGTCAGCCACACCCGGTAATCAGAAGGGATCCTACGCACTGCAGATTCGAACGGCCATCTGCCTTCAAGTTGACAAAGCCTTCCTGGCTTGGGCCTCGCTGCTTTGACGCACCGGGCGAATTCAGCGCCGAATTTGTCGCACCAGCAACGGACCGTTTCGTACGTGACCACCACGCCGCGCTCCAGCAGCAATTGCTCGACGTCGCGAAGGCTCAGGATGCACCGGAAATACCACCGAACCGCGCATCAGATGAGGACGGCAGCGTAGCGATGGTCGTGATAAAGCGATTTCGTTTTCTTCATCACATCATTCTAACGTTGGCTTCCCGTAAACCTGACAGTGCCGTCAGTTCCGATACGACGGATCGCGTCGATCGAGAAAACGCAGCATGGCCGGCCACTCCATTTCGCCGTAAGGCCGCCGCGTGGCCGGCTTGTACAAGTGGTTGGTCTTCTCGATGACGTCGTCGGTCGGGAGATGAAGTGCCTGCTGGCACGACATCGCATCGACCTGGGCACGGCATGCGTTCTCGAACCAGTAAGCTGCGTTGAACCCCTGCGCAATCGACGCACTCGCGACCAGCAGCCCATGGTTACGCAACACCATCACCTCGGCGTCCCCCAGGTCTCGTGCCAGCGATTCGCGCTCATCAAGATGCACAGCCACGCCTTGATAGTCGTGGTAAGCAACCGTGCCGAAGCGCATCGCGGTCTGCGTCAACGGCAGCAAACCGCATTTGAGCGCACCGATGGCCATGCTCGCGCGGCTATGCGTGTGAATCACGCACTTCACGTCGGGACGCGCTGCGTGCACGGCGCTGTGGATCACGTATCCGGCGCGATTGACGCCGTAGGTGCCTTCGAGCGGATTCAGCAATTCGTTGCCTTCCAGATCGATCGTCAACAGGCTGGACGCGGTGACTTCTTCATACATGTAGCCGTACGGGTTGATGAGAATGCGCTCCTCGTCGCCGGGTACGCGCGCGGTAATGTGGTTGTAGATGAGATCGCTGAGTCCGAAAAGAGGCATCAGGCGGTAGCACGCGGCGAGATTCACGCGTGTGGCCCATTCTTCTTCGGATACGAGGTCACGGACTTTCGAAAGTGCATCGGTCTTGATCAACATGGCAATGGTCCCTGAAGCAATGAGTGCGACTCTGGAAGAAATTCGAAAAAACTCAGGAAAACTGGTAAAGACGCGCGGGGTTGTCCACCAGTACCTGCTGCTGGATCGACGGGTCCGGTGCCCAGCGCATGAACGCATCGAGCAGCTCGCCATCGTCGGGCAGCGTTCCTTCGAACGACGGATGCGGCCAATCGGTGCCCCAGACGCAGCGCTGCGGCGCGTGGGCAATCAGACTCGTGGCGGCGGCATCGACGTCGTGGAACGGATACCCGGCGACCGACGAGCGGTACGCGCACACCTTGATCCACACGCGGCCGCTATCGAGCAGCGCACACAGTGCGTCGAAGGCGGGATGGCTCAGTTCCCAGTTGGCCGGAACATGACCGAGATGATCGATCACGACGTCGGTGGGCAGCGAGAGCAGGGTGGGCGCGAGCATGGGCAACGCCGTGCCGTTCACGAAGACCTGCGTGTGCCAACCTAACGGTGCAATGCGTTCTGCGAGCGTGGTCAGATGCGAGACCGGCGGGCCGCCGGGCGTCACCAGATTGACCCGGATGCCACGCACGCCCGCGTCGTGCATCGTATGCAGCTCGGCATCGCTGATCGACGGATCGATCACCGCGACGCCACGCGCGCGCTGTGGCCCGAAATGCTTGAGTGCCGCGAGTGTGCAGCGGTTGTCGGTGCCATAGACGCTCGCCTGCACGATCACCACCCGTTCGGTTCCGAGCACGCGCTGAACGTTTTCGTATTGCCCGATCGACGCCTCAGGCGGCGTGTAGGCTCGCCCGGGGCTCAGTGGAAACTCGTCATGCGGACCGATGATGTGAATATGGCAGTCGCAGGCCTTCGATGGCGCCTTTTGCATGGGATGGGTAATCGATTTCCGTGCGGCCTGACACACGGGCGGCGCGATTACTTCGGAAGACATCGAGAAAGACTCCTTGTGGCGAGTGAGCGAGTAAGCGGGTTCCGCATGGAATGCGGCGAGGGCAACGCGTTCACACGGTGAAACCGCTCTTTGCGTCGTTGTGGCTTGTCGCGACGTCCGCGTCCTGATCTTCCGGCAAGCTGCGGCCCATCGTTTCGGGGAGCGTCAGGATTGCCAGAATCATCACCGCATATGCACCGACGCCGAATATCGCAATGGCGTGGCCCAGTCCGACCTCGGCGGTCAGACGGCCGACGAGCGCAGGAAAAAGCGCACCGATGCCGCGTCCGAAGTTGTAGCAGAAGCCCTGACCCGTGGCCCTGATGCGAGTCGGAAACAACTCGGTCATATACGGTCCCATCGGCGAGAACATCATGAAGGCGCTCAGCCCGAGCGGGAAGCCGAGAAACAGCATCGTGCCGTTGCCAAACGGCACCAGCATGTAGAGCGCGAGAAGAATCGCCGCACTCACCGCGCTCACGAAAAAGGTCTTCTTGCGGCCAATCAGATCGGCCAGATAGGCGCCCAGCACGAAACCGACGAACGCGCCCGAGATCATCACAAACGTGTAGCCCGTCGTGCCGATGACCGAGAGACCACGCGTCGTTTTCAGATAGGTGGGCAGCCAGATCAGGAAGGTGTACGAGCCGCCGATCGAGCCGGTTGCCAGCGCCGAAACCCGTAGCGTCGTCAGGAGGTACTCCGCGCGGAAGATTGCGAGGAGGCCACCCATCCCGGCTTTCTCCGCGCCGCTTCGTTCCTGCGCGAGATAGAGATGCGATTCGGGAACATGCCGGCGCACCCAGAAGACCAGCAACGCGGGCGCGAGGCCGATCCAGAACAGCGCGCGCCACGCGATTTCTTCGGGCATGAACGTGAAGAACAGCCCGAACAGCAGTGCCGCGAGACCCCAGCCGACTGCCCAGCCACTCTGCACGAGACCGACGGCGCGGCCGCGATATTGCTTGCGAACCACTTCGCCGATCAACACCGCGCCGGTCGCCCACTCGCCGCCAAAGCCCAGGCCTTGAAGCGCGCGACAGATGAAGAGCTGCTCGTAGTTCTGCGTGAAGCCGCTGAGAAACGTGAAGAGCGCGTACCAGCAGATCGTGATTTGCAGCACACGTACCCGGCCGAATCGATCGGCGGCGAAACCGGAGATCCATCCGCCAATGGCGGAAAGAAGCAGCGTGACCGTACCCAGCAAGCCTGCTTGCGACGTGCTGATATGCCAGGTCAGTAAAAGAGTGGGGATGACAAAACTGAAGATCTGAACGTCTAGCGCATCGAGCGTCCAACCGAGAAAGCAGCCTGTCATCGTGCTGCGTTCGGTCTTGTTAAGGTTCTTTAACCACATGCCTGTCTCCATGGGCGTGCGCTTTCGGGAGCGCTTTTTAAATAACCCGACGCGTTTGCGACCTCGATCTATGCGCGGGTTGTGCGTCGCCGTCGCAGAACTTTGGGGAGAGAAGTCGAGTCGTCGGCACGTGAAATCGATGATACGGATTTCACGCGGCGACAACTCTCGTGGTGGAGCAATAGTTCATGGGTTGAAATTCGTTCGTGCCGCGCGGTTTTCGGCGGCGTGCCGGCGCGGCGAGTGGGCTCGCCCGCTGAGCTGTCATGCTTCCAGGGCGGCCGCTTCGATTTCCAGCGCGTCGGCAATGCGGCGAAGCCTGACCCGAAGATCCTCGACTTGCGACTCCGGCAATTGCTCGGGCTTGCCGGTGATGACGACCGCAGCGAAAACGTCTCCCGCACGATTGCGCACGGGCTGCGCGTACGCGAAAGAATTGGGCACGAGGTCGCTGAGATTGAGGCCCATTCCGTAATGCGCCGACCGCTCTCTCATTCTTTGCAGCCCGGTTAGCCGGTCGGTGCCGTGTCGCTTGATTTCCTGATCGGTATTTTCGGCGACGATCCGGCTCACCTCCGTGTCCGGCAAGGTTTGCAGCATCGCGACGCCGCCCGCGGACGTAATCAGCGGACGGCGCGTTCCCGGATGCATCATCGTGCCGGTGTGCGGCGCGGTGCCTTCCCGCACCGTGCAGACGAAATCGTTGCCGCTGCGCAGCAACAGCATCGCCACGCACGTCATTTCGTGAGCGAAAACGCGGAGGATCGTTTCGGCGCTGCGCTGAAACTGCGCATGCTCCGGCAGAGAAAGTCCGAGTTCGAAGAGCATCGGGCCCGGCAGATAGTGACGATCACCAGGACGTTGGCGAACGAGTCTTTCGTCGACCAGACGCGCCAGCGCCCGATGCACGGTCGCACGGTCTTCGTCGCACGCGGTGGCGAGATCGCACAGCCGCCAGCCGACTTCCGGCCGGCTCGCCACCATGCGCAGCACCTTGAGGCCGCGCGTCAGACTACGCGTACCGGGCCGCGCGGGCGCTTTCGATACTTCGGGACCTTGAGTACCGGCGGAAGGACGAGGCTCGCGTATCGCTCCTCTCGTCGGCTTGACTTCTGATTCGCGGGCGCAGGCTCGCATGATAGGTCTCCGAATAGGAGGGGCTGTGGCTCGACAGCGCGAAAAACCATCCACGATTCTATTTTGGCTGACCGTATTTGTTAATCGGCGCGTGGGGTATGGAAAATACTAACGGTAAGAATGACGTTGGTCCCCATTACTGCTGCGATAACGAAGCCTCCATTCACGTCGATCTGAGCGTTTCCATCAGATCCCGAACGCAGCCCGGCATGCCTTCCAGCTCGCGAACCAGCAGACTGCGCTCGCGGATCGCCCACGGTTCTTTCAGCGGGACGGTGACGATCCGCATGGTCTGACGATGACGCACGGCGGCCGACTCCGGGATGATGCCGATCCCGACGCCGGATTCGATCATCCGGCAAATCGCCTCATAACTCGACAGTTGAATACGCATCGGCAGGGTGCGGCCGAGTTCCTGGACGTGGGCCGTCACCAGGTCGAACAAGGTACTGCCTTCGCGATAGGTGATGTGCGGATAGTCGAGCGTTTCGGCGAGCGTCACGGCGGATTTGCTGGCCAGCATATGGCCTTCCGGCAGCGCGAGCAGAAGATGGTCGGTACTGGTGTGAATGACTTCGAGTCCTTGTGCTTCGACCGGACCCGCGATGAGTCCGAGGTCGGCCGATCCATCGAGTACACCTCTGACTATTTCGCGCGACAGCCGCTCCTGAAGATCGACCGTGACGGCCGGACGGCTGGCGAGAAAGCGCGCCAGCACTTCCGGCAGATACTCCGTGACCGCCGTCGTATTGGCGAATATCCGGATGTGCCCGGAGAAGCCGTTCCCGTATTCGGCGAACTCGCTTTTCACGTAATCGACCTGACGCATGATCACTCTGGCGTGCTTCAGCAGCTTCTCGCCGGCTGGCGTGAGCGTCACGCCCCGGCTATCGCGATAGAGCAGCCGGGCGTTGAGCTGACTCTCCAGCGTCTTGATTCTCGCGCTGGTCGCCGCCGCGGACAGATTGGCGCGCCGCGCCCCCTGGGTCACGCTCGACGATTCTGCTACGTGAATGAAGACGCGGATATCGGAGAGATCAAAGTGCATTCAGGGTTATGTCCTGTCGACACAGCGACGCCCGCGAACGGGCGCTAAGAGCAATGCGAGGCGCTACGAGGCACTACGGGCAAATACGGATGCGGGCACAAAACAGGCGGCGAGGGTCGCTCTTTCAGGTTTTCCGGCGTTCGGTTTTGCCGAAGCCTGGTCCCCAAAATGCAAGATTCTTCGAACACGCGGCCCATATTAGCATCACCGAACCATCCCCACCAACGGTACCGGACAACGCGGTTTCAAGCTCGGCGCGCGGAAAACAAGCGGGCCTCGCGAAGCCGTCGGCGAGCGCAAGCAAGCGCCGCATCACGCGTTGACGGTGCCCACCAAAACGGAACGACTAATGATGAATTCGGGTTTGAAAATCATCGATGCGGATGTTCACCCCTGGGTCCCTGGCGATGTCGAAGGACTCAAGCCGTATATGAGCAGGAACTGGCAGATGAAGTTCGAAGGCAAGCGCGCGATCCTGCCCGACCATCCACTGCGTCCGCCGCTGGCAGGCGCCACCTCGATCCGTCGTGACACGATGACGCCGAGCGGCGGCGTCGGCGGTTCCGACCCGTACTTCCTGCGCGAAGATCATCTGGACAAACTCGACATCGAATACGCAGTACTGTCGTCGATCCAGGCCGGCAAGCTCGTGGCCTTGCCGAATGCGGGAGAAGCAGTCGTATTGGCTCGCGCATTCAACGACTATTTCATCGACAAATGGCTGAGTGTCGACGAGCGCTTTCGTCTCGCTATGTGCGTTGCCGCGCACAACCCGATAGAAGCCGCAAAAGAAATCCGCCGAATTGGTGGACGCAAAGACGTCGTCGCGGTCTTTCTACCGCTGATCAATACCTTGATGGGTAATCCGTACTATTACCCCATCTACGAAGCTGCCGAAGAATTCGGCTTGCCCATCTTTCTTCACCCGACCGGCACCGAAGGCGCATTCCAGACTAGCGTGTCGTTCGCGGGCGGCGTGCCCAGTAGTTATATCGAGCGGCATTCGTGCTTCCCACAAATTGCCATGGGCAACATCACGAGCCTGCTATTCGAAGGAGCGTTCGTGCGTTTTCCCAGGCTGCGAATCCTCGCCGCCGAATTCGGCTTCAGCTGGGTGCCGCATATGCTCTGGCGCTTCGATCAGAACTGGCGGCAATTCCGGCGCGAAGTCCCCTGGCTGGAGAAAGAGCCCAGCAGTTACGTGCTCGATCGGGTTCGCTTCACCAGCCAGCCATTGGAAGAGCCGGAAAAGGACGAGTTCCTGCTGCAGATTCTGGAGATGGTCCACGCGGAACGGACGATTCTGTTCAGCACCGACTACCCGCACTGGGATACCGATTATCCGCAAACCACGTTTCAGCGCTTGCCCGCGGCCTTGAAGCAACGGATCTTCCACGATAACGCGGCGGAACTGTTCAGCCTGAAATCCACTATCGACTCTGGAGTCAGCAATGGAGCATAAAGTCGCCCACCTGGATGAACTTCCCGAAAACAACGCGTTGACGCTCGATCTGGATGGACGCCCCATCGGCGTGTTCAAGGTCGGCGCCAAGGTCTACGCGGTGAAGAACCTGTGTCCGCACAAGCGCGCGCCGCTTGCGCTGGGGACTCTCGAAGGCACCATGCTGCCGACACCCTGCGCGGGCGAGTACCTCTATGGCATGGAAGGGCAGGTTCTCAAATGTCCGTGGCATGGCTGGGAATTCGATATCGAAACGGGCGAGTGTCTGTTCGACGTCAGCGAAAGCCGGATCAAAACCTATCCGGTTTCCGTTCGGGACGGCGACGTGTACATCGACGTTTAAAGCTCGCCGCCGACGCGGCCTTCCACTCGATCGAATCAGCGCGGGCGGCGATCCCATCGCCTGGCAAAAAGCTTTAAAACTCAGGAGTCCATCATGAAAGAAGCAAAGCAAACCGAAAAGTTCGAACGCGGCCTGGCCACGCGGCGCGCGGTGCTCGGGGATGAATACGTCGCGAAAGCGCTCGATAAAGCGACGGAATACAACTGGCCGATGCAGCAACTCGTCACCGAATACTGCTGGGACGAAATCTGGAATCGTCCCGGACTCAGCAGGCGCGATCGGTCGCTGCTCAATCTCGGCATGATTTCCGCACTCGGCCGCATGACCGAATTGAAAGCGCATGTGCGCGGCGCGATCAACAATGGCTGGAATAAGGAAGAGCTGCGCGAAGTGTTCATGCAGGTGATGGTCTATTGCGGGGTGCCCGCAGCAGTCGATAGCTTCCGCGTGGTGCAGGAAGTGATCGGCGAAATGGAAGCGTCGGGCCAGGCATGAAGACGCTCCTGATCAACGGCGACTGGTGCGCGGCCGACGATGGCCGCACGATCGACGTGGACGATCCGGCGAGCGGCGAAGTCTTCACGCAGCTCAGTCGAGCCACCGCCACCGACGTCGATTCGGCCGTGCGCGCCGCGCGCAACGCGTACGTCAACGAATGGAGCCGCTGGAGCGCCACCGAGCGCGGACGACTCCTCGCGCGGATCGGTGAACAGATCCACGCCAACGCGCAGGAGATCGCCGAGATCGAATCACGCGATACGGGCAAGCCGCTTCACCTCGCGCGCAACGACATCGCCGTGCTGGCCCGCTATTTCGAGTTCTATGGCGCCGCCGCCGACAAGCACCACGGCGAAGTGATCCCCTATCTGAACGGCTTCAACGTTCAGGTCGTTCACGAGCCGTTGGGCGTCACCGCGCACATCATCCCCTGGAACTATCCGTCGCAGATGTTTGGCCGCACCGCGTGCCCGTCGTTGGCGGCGGGCAACGCGCTCGCCGTCAAACCGTCCGAAGAAGCGTGTCAGTCGGTGCTGTTCATCGCGCGCCTGATGCAGGAGGCGGGTTTGCCCGATGGTGTACTCAACATCGTGACGGGCTACGGCAACGAAGCGGGCGCCGCGCTTGCGAGCCATCCGGGTATCGACCTGATTACGTTCACGGGGTCGCCGGCCGTGGGCGCGCAGATCCAGGCCGGCGCAGCGCCGAACAACGTGCCGTGCGTGCTCGAACTCGGCGGCAAGTCACCGCAAATCGTATTCGCCGATGCCGACCTGGAGAAAGCGGTGCCAGCGATCGTCGGCGCAATCGTGCAGAACACCGGGCAGACCTGTTCCGCCGGCAGCCGTCTTCTGATTCAGCGGCCGGTGTACGAGCAGGTCGTGCAGCGCGTCGCGGAGGCGATTTCGAAAACGCGTACCGGGATGCCCGACTCGCAGGCCGATTGCGGCCCGATCATCACGAGGGCGCAATTCCGCCGGCTCAATGCTTTGCTGGAACGCCTCGATGCCTCGGGCGTGCCGCGCATCGCGCAGGGCAAGGTGGCCGATGTGCCGCAAGGCGGCTTCTTTATTCCGCCGATGCTCTATGGCCCGGTTCCTCGCGATCACGAACTCGCCAATGCCGAGGCATTTGGGCCCTTGCTCGCGGCGATCCCGTTCGACGACGAACAGGATGCGATGGCACTCGCAAATGCCACCGAATACGGACTCGTCGCGGCGATCTGGACCGAGAACGGCGCGCGGCAACAGCGGCTCGCGCGCGCAGTGCTCGCGGGGCAGGTCTATATCAACTGCTATGGCGCGGGCGGCGGTGTGGAGCTGCCGTTTGGGGGCCGCAAAAAGAGCGGCTATGGCCGCGAAAAAGGCTTCCACGCACTCGACGAATTCACCACGACCAAGACCATCGTGAACCGGTTCGGGACGTGAATGGCGCCGCGCGGCGATTCCTGTCGCGGCAGTTCGCTTGCGCATCATTGCTGTGGAGAGGAAACCCGAATGAATGGAAGCGTCGTTATCGTCGGATCGGGACAGGCCGGGGTGTCGTCGGCGTTCAAATTGCGCGCGCTCGGCTACGGCGGGAAGATCACGCTGGTCGGCGAGGAGCCGGTTCATCCGTATCACCGGCCGCCGTTGTCGAAGAAGTATCTGACCGGCGAGGCGGATGCCGGGCGGCTCTTTATCAAGGACCCGTCCCTGTACGAGCGCGAGCGGATCGAGCTGCTCATCGATCGTCGCGTCGTCGCGATCGATCGCGGCACGAAGCGCGTCGTGTTCGCGGACGGCGCCTCGCTCGCTTACGACGCGCTGATTCTGGCGACGGGCGCACGGCCTCGCTGCCAGCCGTCCGAACTCGGGGGCGGTGCGCCGAACGTCCACACCTTCCGTACCCTGTCCCACGCCGACCGTCTGCGCCATGACATGACGCCCGGCGCGAACCTGCTCGTGATCGGCGGTGGTTATATCGGGCTCGAAACGGCGGCGGTGGCGAGAGGCCTCGGCATGCAGGTGACGGTCGTCGAACGCGACGAGCGGATTCTCGGGCGTGTGGCGTCCGCCGATACCGCCGCGTATTTCCGGAGACTTCACCAGGAAAGCGGCGTGCGGATTCTGGAAGGCGTGAGTCCGACGCGACTCGAATGTGACGACACGGGCGCGGTCAAAGTCGCGCATCTGTCGGATGGCACCGCGATCGAAGTGGACGTCGTGGTGGTCGGTATCGGCGTGACGCCGGAGACCGCTCTCGCGGAGCAGGCCGATTTGCGGGTCGACAACGGCATCGTGGTCGATCACGCAGGACGGACCAGCGACGCCGCCATCTATGCGGCCGGCGACTGCGCGCGCTTTCCGTACGAGGGCCTGCTGATCCGGCTCGAGTCCGTGCAGAACGCGGTCGACATGGCGGAGATCGTCGCGCGCTCGATCGTCGGCGAGCCCGTCGAATACCGGTCGGTGCCGTGGTTCTGGTCGGATCAGTACGCCACGCGGTTACAGATCGCCGGCCTGAATCTCGGCTACACGCACGTGGTCGTTCGCCAGGGAACGGGGGCGGCGCTGTCCATCTGGTACTACGGTGGCCCGCGTTTTATCGCCGTCGATGCGATCAACGACGCAAAGGCCTTCATGACCGGCAAGCAGTGGCTCGCCACCAGGCGCAGTCCCGCCGCCGCCGAAATCGCTGATGCAACGATCGGCCTGCAGGCGGTGTCGCTGTCCGAAGAACACGCATTCATCAATTAAAGCGGGAGCACGCTATGCCCACTATTGTCTTTATCGAACCGGACGGCCAGCAACGGGAAATCGCGGCGAACGTCGGTCAGTCCGTGATGGAAGTCGCGGTTCAGCACGGCGTCAGAGGGATCGACGCGGATTGCGGCGGCGCCTGTTCCTGCGCCACCTGCCACGGTTATATCGATGCCGCGTGGCAGGAGCGGATCGCGCCCGCCGACGACGTGGAAGTCGACATGCTCGGTTTTGCGTACCTGCGCGAAGAGACCTCGCGACTGACCTGCCAGATCATAGTGACCGACAGTATGGACGGCCTGCTGATCAGATTGCCGTCGTCGCAAGCCTGACGACGCCCACTATCCAATTCATCTCCGGACAATCATGAACGAACGCATCGCAGTCGTCGGGCTCGGGCAAATGGGCGGACGCATCGCCAGAAGGCTCGTGCAACAGGGCCACAAGATCGGGGTCTTCGACACGGACCCGGGCCGGGCTGCGGACCTCGCGGCACTGGGTGCCACGTCCTACACGGACCTGCACAGTCTCGCCGCGCGGCACGACGTGGTACTCACAGTGCTGCCCGATGCGTCGGCTGTCAAAGCGGTGGTGCTCGGCGAGGGCGGCCTGTCGGGCGGCCTGGCCCAAGGCAGTTTGCTGATCGACATGACCAGTTCGGTGCCGTCGGTCACGAAGGACATCGCCAGTACGCTGGCGCAAGCCGGCATCCGGATGCTCGACGCGCCGGTGAGCGGCGGCGTGCAAAAGGCCGAGGTGGGCGCGCTGACGATCATGGTCGGCGGAGACGCAGCGGTGCTTCAGAAAGCGCTGCCCGTGCTGCAAGAGATCGGCACGCAGATCTTTCACGTCGGCGAGATCGGCGCCGGCCACACCACCAAGGCGCTGAACAATCTGATCACCGCGACGACGCTGGCAATCACGTCGGAAGCGATGGCCTTAGGTGTGAAGCTCGGGGTCGATGCGCAGGTTCTGCTCGACGTCATCAACGCGGGCAGCGGCCGCAGCGCGTCCAGCGAAACCAAGTTTCCGCAGCAGGTTCTGTCGAGAAAGTTCGAGCGCGGCTTTTCGATGGCGCTGATGTGCAAGGACGTCGGCATTGCCCTCGCGATGGCGCGCGACGCGAACTCTCCCGCGCAGGTCTCCTCAGCCGTGCATGGACTCTGGCAGCTCGGTGTCGAGCAAGGCCACGGCGACATGGATCACACCGCGATCGCCGTGGTCGTCGAACAGATGGCGGGCGTTCGGATTGGCGCCGCGCAGTGAGTCGATGCTCGTCCTACGCCACGCGATCAAGCAGGAACCACGCACTCACGGACGCCACCTCGACATCGCATGAATAGCCGCTCGCTTCCTCTGCCACAGACCGACGCCGCGCTGCCGCGGTCGGCCGAGCCGCTCCGGCATACGCACGGGTACACGCGGCGGCGCGGCTTCCCGCTCGACGCGTTGCCACGCCTGCGCGCGCGCTGGTTTTCGTTTCTCGGCGCGGGCGCGCTGGTCGCGGTCGGCTACATGGACCCGGGAAACTGGGCCACCGCGCTGGCGGGCGGCGCGAAATACGGCTACCAGCTGCTGAGCGTCGTGTTCGCTGCCAGCTTGATGGGGATGCTGTTGCAATGGCTCGCGTCGAAGGTGGGTGTCGTCACCGGCAAGGACCTCGCGCAGCTGTGCCGCGAGCGCTACAGCCGCCGTACCGCGATTGCTTTGTGGACGGGCTGCGAAATCGCGATCATCGCCTGCGACGTTGCCGAGGTGGTGGGCAGCGCGGTGGCGTTGCAATTGCTGCTGGGGGTGTCGCTCGACGTCGGCGTGATGATGTCGGCGGTCGGCACCTTCGCGATGCTGGCGTTGCAGCGCGGCGGCCAGCGTCCGTTGCAGATCGTCGTCACCGCGCTGATTTTTTTCGTCGCGTTCTGCTTCGTGGCCGAGCTGGCTCTGGCCCATCCGTCATGGCATCGCGCGCTGGCTGGCATGACGCCGCCGCTCGGGTTGCTGCGCGACTCCGGCATGATCTGGCTGGCCGCCGGCATGCTGGGCGCGACGGTGATGCCCCACAACCTCTACCTGCATTCGGCGCTCGTCAAGAAGCACGCGCAGAGTGGCGACGACCGCGCAATCGCGCACGCAATCCGGGGCGTCAACGTCGATACGTTCGCATCGCTCGGTCTGGCTTTTCTCGTCAATGCCGCGCTGCTGATCGTCGCGGCAGCCACCTTCCACGCGACGGGGCACGTCGACGTGAACGATCTCGCCGAAGCGCATCGCCTGATTGCGCCGTTGGTCGGCAGCCACTGGGCCGGGGTCATTTTCGCGGCGGCGCTGCTCGCGTGCGGACTGAACGCGACGGTCACCGGCACGCTCGCCGGACAGACGGTCATGGAAGGCTTTCTGCGCATGCGAAGCGCGCCGTGGGCGCGCGCGTTGCTGACCCGGCTGCTCGCAATCGGCCCGGCGTTGCTCGCGGTCAGCGCGTTTGGCGAGCACGGCTCGAATCAATTGCTGGTCGCCAGTCAGGTGCTGCTCGGCATGCAGTTGCCGTTCGCGGTGATTCCCCTCGTATGCTTCGCGTCCGATGCGGGATTGATGGGGCGCTTTCGCGTGAAGGGTGTCGCGCTCGCGCTTGCCTGGATGTGCGTCGCGCTCGTCGTCGGGTTGAATCTTGCGCTGCTCTGGCAGGTCGTGGCGGGGTAGTCACGCGCGCAACGGGACGATCAGATCAATCGGCTTGAGCGAGCGCCAGCCCGCGCAGCAACGCGAGCACCGTGGCGATGGCGGGGCAGGCTACGCCGGCCTGCTCGCCGAGTTGCCGGACCTGGCCGACGATCGCCTCGACTTCGATCGGCGCGCCGCGCAGCACGTCCTGCAACATCGACGGCTTGACACCGTGCCAGTGCGGCGAGCTTGGCGGCGCCCCGCCGGTGTCCAGCGCAACGCGAATCCGCGCGGCGGCATCGCCGATCTCCGCGCCGCAGGCACGCGCGATCGCCGCGACTTCCTCGGCAAGTTGAATGCACAGTTCGCAGAGGCCGGGCACGCTGCGTAGCGCATCGATCGGCAGCCGCGTGAGTGCGCAGACCACATTGAGCGGGACGTTGCGCGCCACTTTCATCCAGATTTCGCGGCGCAGGTCAGCGCATCCGACGGACGCGAGTCCCGCCTGCGCGAGTAGCGCGACGGTGGTCTGCAGGCGCGGCGTGATGTGACCGCCGGGCTCGCCGACGAGCCAGCGGTTCTGGCCGCTGTGGCGGATTACGCCAGGCGCGACGATCTCGTTGGCCGAGTAGACGACGCAGCCGAGCGCGTGCTCGGGCCGCACGGTGGTCCACAGACGCCCGCCGGGATCGACGAGCGGCAACGGGCCGTGCTGGCGCACGATCTGGCGCGTGCCATGCCACCACCAGGGGATGCCATTCGCGACGAACACGATCCACCCGCCGGCCGCGCGCAGCGACGCGATCGCCTCGGCGGCGTCGGCCTGGGCGAACGCCTTCAGGGTCACGAACACGAGATCCTGGGCTGGCAGATCGGCGGGCGTGTCGGTCGCGGCGGCCGGATGCGTGACGTCCTGCCCCGTCTCGGCGAGGACCGTGAGTCCGTTCGCGCGGATCGCGGCCAGGTGCGCGCCGCGCGCGACGATCGAGACCTCGTGGCCGCCGCTCGCCAGCAGACGGCTGGCCAGATAGCCGCCGACCGCGCCGGCGCCGAACACGGCGATCTTCATCGTGCGCTCACGCGCCGCGTGGGCAGTACGTGTCGATTTCCTCGACGTCGAGTTGCGCGTAGGCATCGGCGGCGCCGCTCGTGTGCCACGGATGCGCGCCTTCCGCGATCGCGCGGATCGCCGCTTCGTCGCGCGCCATGCGGCGACACGCGGCGTCGATGACCGCGTGCGCGTCGGCATGCGGCACCACGACCACGCCGTCGCCGTCCGCGATCAGGAGATCGCCGGGGTGCACGAGCACGCCGTCGCAGGACACCGGGGTGTTGACAGCGCCATGCCCTGCCTTGAGCGGACGCGCCGGCGAAATGAGCGTGGACCACACCGGAAAGCGCATGCTCTCCAGCGTATTCGTATCGCGGATACAGCCTTGCACGATGACGCCGGCGAGCCCCTTGGCCGCCGCATAGTTGGCGGCGACGTCGCCCCATTGCGCGCCGGAGCTTTCCGCATGCGTGACGACGACCAGCACGTCGCCGCGCTGCGCGAGATAGAGCGCGCGATGCATCATCAGATTGTCGCCGGGCGCGCAGGTGGCCGTGATAGCGGAACCCGCGATCGTCAGCCCGCGATTGAGCGGGCGCATGCGTGGCGTCATGAGACCGCTGCGGGCGTTCGGGCCCATCGCTTCGTGAATGTCCGCGATGCTGAGCTGGACGGCGCGCTCGCACAGCGCGGCCGGAATGCGTTCGACCTGGGTATAGACCTTCGAAATTGCCATTGCATCCTCCTCGTGGGGCTTCCGATATTGGAGCGCCCGCCCGGCGCGAACAAGCCGGCGAATACCGGCCGTTTTGCAATGTGAACCGTTGACGCCGCCGTGCATCGATATGCATCGCCGTTTGCGGGATTTCTCTAGCGGTGCCGAAGCCGTCCGCGCGCTACTATCGATGACCGCATCAGGCGGCTAGAGGCTTCGGATCGATGATCGACCACGCGAGGACACGCGATGCCATTCGATACGTTTGACACGGGCACGATACCCGCAGCGTCGATTCACCAGGTGCTCGCGGGCAGTCTCGCCGCGCATGCCGCATTGATGGACGAACCCGCTGCGCCGGACGACCCGTCGCGGCCGCGCTCGGGCACCCAGAGCCTCGAGCGCGCGATCGGTCTGCTGCGCGAGCTGGCATCGCGCAACCGCGCGGGCTGGCGGCTCGGCGAACTGGCCGCCCGTTGCGGTATCGACAAAGGCTCGGCGCATCGGCTGCTGGCCTGTCTGATTCGCGAGCGTCTGGTCGAGCAACGTGCGTCCGACCGCCGCTATCAGCTTGGGCCGCTGCTGGGGGAACTGGCGCTGTCGGCGCCGGCCCGTGGCGCGCCACCCGAAATCTGTCGCGAGCGGCTTGCCGGTGTCGGCAAGCGCTTCGGCGGGCTCGTGTTCCTGATGCTTCGCAGCGGCAACGAATACGTTTGCGCGATGCGCGCCGGACAGACTGAACTGCGTGCCGTGTCCGTCGAGACCGGTACGCGCCGGCCGCTCATCACCTCGGCGGGCGGCGTGTCGATCCTGCTCGCGCTGCCCGAAGAGGACGCCAGACGCATCCGCGAAAACAACGTCCGCCAGGAAATCTCGCGCTGTGGTGACGTGCGTCTGAAGAGCCTCGGCCAGATGTATCGGCGCTCGCAGGCGTTCGGTTACGGCGTGAACCTTGGCGACGTCGTGCCGGGCATTCACGCCGTGGGCGTTCCCGTGTTCAGCCGTCCTGGCAAGCCCGCTGCGTCGCTGTGCTTGATGACCTGGTCCCAGAGCCTGCCCGAGGCACGCGTGGACGAAGCCTGCGAGGCATTGATGGCCGAAGCCCCGGCGGCCGCGGCCTGTTGCGCCGCCGACGTTGCGTGATGACGTGCTAGCGCGCGCTTAGGCCGCGTTCAGGCCGCATTCAACCCACATTCGAGCCGCCGCTCGGCCGCCTCTCTTCCAGCGGCACCACGCGGCCTCTGCATTCCATCTCCTTCCCCATCACGAATGCGCAGTACGTGTGGTCACTCACCGTGGCCGCATCGCGAGTCGCCGTGAGCCATCCGGAGTCGTCACGCAAGCCGCCGCTTGCGCAGCGCAAAAAAGTTCACACTGCAAAACGCGAAGCCGTCACTCGATTGCTGCTGTCCTGAACACTCGACACAATGAATCAACAGGACAGCGGAGAGAGACGGGCATGGACATCGAGAAGGCAATCAATCTCGACGATCTGCGGCGCCTGGCCAAAAAACGGCTGCCGCGGATTGCCTTCGATTTCATCGAAGGCGGCGCCGACGACGAACAGTGCCTCGCGCGCAACCGCGAAGCTTTCCAGCGTTATCAACTGGTGCCGCGCTATCTCGTCGACGTGTCGCGGCGCGACCAGTCCTGCACCTTGCTCGGACGCACGTATGCGAGCCCGTTCGGCATTTCGCCCACCGGTCTCGCGGGTCTGTTTCGGCCCAACGCCGACCTGATGCTCGCGGCCGAAGCGGCGGCAGCGAACATTCCGTATCTGATGTCGAGCGCCAGCACCGACTCGATCGAGGAAGCGGCCAAGGTGGCGCCGCACAACACCTGGTTTCAGATCTACGGCACGCGCAACGACAGGATCAACGACGATCTGGTGCGCCGCGCGCGCGACGCCGCGCTCGAAACGCTGGTGCTGACCGTCGACGTGCCGGTCAATTCGAACCGCGAGCGCAATCGCCGCAATGGCTTTACCCGCCCGCTCAAACTTTCGCCCGCGATCATGCTGGAGGCGATGGGCCACCCGCTGTGGGTGCTGCGCTACCTGCGCAGCGGCGGCATGCCGATGATGAAGAACTGGGCCAACTATGCGCCCGACGGCGCGCGCGCCGGCGACGTCGCCGATCTGTACGGCACGCTCACGCCCGCGCCGGCCACCACCTGGCGCTCGCTCGAACGCGTGCGCAACCTGTGGCCCGGCAAGCTCGTCGTGAAGGGCATCCTGCATCACCGCGATGCGGCGCTGGCGATGCAGGCCGGCGTCGACGGAATCATCGTGTCGAATCATGGTGGCCGGCAACTCGACGGTGCGCCGTCGCCGGTGCAGATGCTGCCCGCGATCCGCGAGGCGGTCGGCGAGCGCGTCGAACTGCTACTCGACAGCGGCGTGCGACGCGGCACCGACGTGATCATCGCGCTATGCCTCGGCGCGCGCGCCGTGACGTTCGGCCGGCCGACGCTGTACGGCGCCGCCGCCGGTGGCCAGGCCGGGGTGCGCAAGGCGATCGAGATCGTGCGCCGCGAAATCGACGTGGTGATGGCGCAGATCGGCTGCACCAGTCTGAAAGAACTCGGCCCCGCCAATCTGCATGAATGGCCGCTCGACGGCGAGTTTCTGCGGCGCGAGTGGTTGCGTCACGACGGCGATCCCGTACTGAACGTCGATTAGCGACGGCTGCGCCGCAGTCCCCAAAACAGATCAAGGAGACACCTGTGAAAAACTCAACGCAACAGCCCACGCAAGCGCGTTCGCGCCTGCCGTACGCGCGCGCTACGCTCGCGGTCTGCGTGCTTTTCACCGCGTTGTGCGCGAACGCCGCCGTCATGTGGCGCGCGTACACGTACAACGCGGCCGCCACCGTCACGGCGGTGAAGGGGCTCAACGCGCTGTTCGAGCAGATCCGCAACGACACCGACAACGCGCTGTCGATCCGGCTCAATCTCGGCGGCACGCTGGCGATCAGCGCGACGAACATCACGGAGGCGGTGGCGGGCAACGTCGTGCAGATGGGCGACGACGCGTTCTTCGTCGGCAGCGTGCCGGTGGGCGGCACGGTGCGTCTGCCGATGCTGATCTCGGACCGCGCCGCGTTCGATCGCGGCTGGGCCGCAGAAGCGCCTTACCTGAAGGCGGCTTACGACAAGAAGGGCATCGTGCTGCTCGGCCACTACACGTTTCCGATCAACGTGATCTGGTCGCGCAAGAAGCTCACGTCGCTCGCCGATATCGCTGGGCAGAAGATCCGCGTGATTTCGCCCGAGCAGGCCGAGTTCATCAAGCGTCTCGGCGGCATTCCGGTGACCCTCGGCACCTCGGAGGTCGCGGCGGCGCTCGATCGCGGCGTGATCGACGGCGTGACGACCGCGAGTTCGGGCTATGGCTACATCTGGCGCGATCTGCTCAAGTACCGCTACAACCTGAACGTGAGCTTTATCGACTCGCTGATCCTGGTGAACAAGCAGGCGTGGCTCGCGCTGCCGCCGCAGATGCAGGCCAAGGTCCAGCAGGACATCGATGCGGCCACCGCGCGCATGTCCGACGCGATGGCCGAAGAAGAGAGCCGGCTGACGAACCAGCTCGGCAGCAGCGGCATCACCGTGACGACGCCGACGGCCGCCGACATGGCGCAGGCGCGCCGGCTGATCTCGCCGTACTGGGATTCGTGGGCCACCGCGCGCGGCGAGACGGCGCAGCAGGCGCTGTCGAAAGTACGCACCGCGATCGACAGGTGAGCCGATGAAAGTAGACATCGTGATGGGGGAAGCCCCCGAGACCGCGCAACTCGCGTCGGACGCCGAAGACACCGGCGAGAGCTGCATCGACTGGTTGTGCCGCTGGATCACCCAGCTTGCGGTGATTGCGCTGATCCTGATGATCGCGACCGAAGTGATCGCACGCAGCGTGTTCGGTCTGTCGCTCGAAGTCACCGACGAACTGGGCGGCTACGCACTGGTCATCGTGACCTTCGTCAGCCTGCCCACGTGTCAGGCGCAGGGGGCGTTCCACCACGTCCATTTCCTCGATGCGAAGCTCGGGCCGCTCGCGCGCGCCATCCTGCGGGCGGTGTTTACCACCATCAGCCTCGGTGCGATCGCGATCCTGTGCTGGCAGTTCGTGCTGTTCACGCTGACGAGCTGGCAATCGGGTGACGTGGCGGCCACCATGCTGCTGACCCCGCTGTGGATTCCGCGCGCGATCATGTGCTTCGGCGCCGCGTGCCTGTGCCTGTCGCTGCTGCGCACGCTGTATCGCGAATGGCTGTCCATTGCGAACCTGCTGCAAAGGAGAAACGCATGATCGCGCATCTCGAACTGGCCGTAACGTTTCTGCTCTTTCTCGGGCTGCTGGGCGCGGGCATGGCCGTGCCGTTCGCCATCCTCGTGCCGGCGCTCGCTTACCTGTACATGCAGGGCGGCGTCGCGGCGTTCAGCGGTATTGGGCTCACCAGCTGGGGCAGCATGAACAGCTACACGCTCACCGCGATTCCGCTTTTCATCCTGATGGCTGAGTGCATTCAGGCGAGCGGCCTCGGCTACCGGGTCTACGGCGGTCTCGCGCGACTATTCCGGCGCATGCCGGGCGGCCTGATTCAGACCAACCTGATCGGCTGTGCGCTGTTCGCCGCGGTGAGCGGATCGAGCATCGCCACCGCCGCAGCGGTGGGCAACGTCGCGCTGCCGCAGCTCAGCGCACGCCGTTACGATCGCAAGCTCTCCACTGGCTCGCTGGCCGCTGGCGGCACGCTCGGCATTCTGTTTCCGCCGAGCATCGCGCTGATCGTCTACGGCACGTTCACGGAAACCTCGGTCGCGAAGCTGTTCATGGCCGGCGTGGTGCCCGGCGTTTTGCTCACGACGCTGTTCGTGATCTACGTCGCGGTGCGCGCGCTGATGCGGCCGGAACTCGTCGAAGCGCCGGACGAGACGCCGACGCGGTTCGCGATCCTCGTGCGCGCGCTGTGCGATGTGCTGCCGCTGGGCCTGCTGGTTGGCGGCGTGCTGGGTGCGATCTACGCGGGCCTCGCCACGCCGACCGAAGCCGCGGCGGTGGGTTGCGTCGCGGCTCTCGTGATCTGCCGCGTATTCGCGACGCTGACGTGGCAAACGCTCGCCACCTCATTGCGGCGGGCCACGCTGATCGTCGGCAACATCATCTTCATCACCTACGCCGCGTATATCTTCTCCTACGCCATGACCTTCGCCGGGGTCGGTGAAGAGATCACGTCGTTTATCGTCGGGATGCATCTGAGCAAGCCCCAGTTCTTCATCGCGCTACTGATTCTTTACACGGTGCTCGGCGCGCTGATCGAGAGCCTGGGGATGATCGTCATCACCGTGCCGCTGCTCGCGCCAGTGCTGCAGAGCTACGGCATCGATCCGGTGTGGTTTGGCGTGGTCGTCGTCATGTTCATCGAAATGGGGCAGATCACGCCGCCGATCGGCATCAATCTGTTCGTTATCCAAAGTATTTCTAAAGGATCGATCACCGAAGTCGTGCAAGGCACGATTCCTTTTCACCTCATCATGTTCGTGCTGCTCGCGCTGCTGATGGCGTTCCCGCAGATCGCCCTGTGGCTGCCGACGCGCATGATCGGCGCATGACATCCTGGAGACGCATTCATGTTTGATCCACCGAAAAGACTCAAGCCCGAGCTGTTTGCCAGAATTCCCGAGCATCTGCACGTGCGCGAGCGCGCGTCGCAATGGGTCAAGGTGCAGCAGCATGGCAGTCCGACGCCCGTGTTTCTCGAAGGACCGTCGTTCGATCGCGACGGCAATCTGTGGGTCGTCGACATTCCGTGGGGCAGACTCTTCAGGATCGATCCGCGCGGCGACGTGACGCTCGAACTGGAGTACGACGGGGAACCGAACGGACTCAAGTTTCATCGCGACGGACGCGCGTTCATCGCCGATTACCGGCACGGCATCATGGTCTTCGATCCCACGACCGGCAAGATCGAACCGTATTTCGAGCGGCCCACGCTCGAACGCTTCAAAGGCTGCAACGACCTGTTCTTCGCGTCGAACGGCGACCTGTACTTCACCGACCAGGGGCAGACCGGCCTGCACGACCCGACCGGTCGTCTCTACCGGCTGCGCACGGACGGCCGGCTCGACTGCGTGCTGAACAACGTGCCGAGCCCCAATGGCCTCGTGCTCAACGCGGACGAGACCGCCGTGTATCTCGCGGTCACGCGCGATAACGCGATCTGGCGCGTGCCGCTGCTGGCCGACGGCACCGCGACGAAGGTCGGCGTCTATCTGCAGATGTCGGGCGGCGGCGGCCCTGACGGTATCGCGCTCGACAAGGACGGCGGTCTCGCGGTTTGCCATGTCGGATTCGGCGCGGTGTGGATCTTCAGCCCGAAAGGCGAGCCGCTGTACCGGATCGACTCGCCGTACTCGCTGACCACCACCAACTGCGCGTATGGCGGCCCCGGGAACCGCGACCTCTACATCGTCGACTCGCGCGCCGGTTGCATCCTCAAGGTCGAGGTGCCGGTGGCCGGCAAGCCCATGTATTCCCATGCCGGGTGAAGCGGGCCCGGGCCAAACCCATCATCAAAACGGAGCGTCGCAATGAAAACGTTGGACAGGCTGGACGGCACGCCGCTGAAGGACGGTGTCGCATTCGAGGTGGGCGTGAGAGTGAACGAGTTTCTGACCGGCGCGCGGCCAATTGAAGAACTGGAAGCATTGTGGCGGAGCCATCCGGTACTGGTCTTCCGGCGCGAGGCGCTGCTCGAGGAAGAACTGGTTGCTTTCTCGTCGCTGCTCGGCGAGTGCGAAGCCGTGAGCCGCAAAGATATTCTGTCGCCTTACTCCGACAAGGTCATCTACTTCAGCACGCTGCGTTACGCGGACGGCCGCAATCTGGGCGGTTTCGCGGGCGGCGAGGATGTCGACTGGCATTCGGATCAGACGTTCCGGCCGGCGCCTTCGACCGGCGCGATTCTCTACGGCGTCGAAGTACCGCGCGACGGCGGCGACATCTATTGGGCGGATCAGTATCGCGCGTGGTCGCTGTTGCCTGAAGACGTGCGCAGCAAGATCGACGGGAAGATGGGCACGTACCGCTACGCGAAGCGACTCGCGATCATGAACGCCACCGAACTGAAGGGCAAATTCGACGAGCTCTCGCGCACGCCGGACGTACGGCACCCGGTGGTGCTGGAACATCCGCTGACGGGCCGCAAGGCGCTCTACGCGGACCCCACTACGCTGGTCTCGATCGACGGGCTCAGCGAAGAAGAGAACGCGCGCATCCTGCGGTTGCTGTTCGAGGCCGGTGGCGACGAGTCGGCGGTCTATCGGCACAAGGTGCTGTCCGGCGATCTGATGATGTGGGACAACGGCTGCACGATGCATCGGCGCGACGTGATGACACTCGAACAGCCGCGCCTGATGAAGCGGACCACCTTCAGGCTGCCGGCGGCGAAGTACTGCGTGCCGTACTAAAGTCGGAACGGAGCTAAAGCTGGATCGGCTAGCGCGCGCCGCGCGCTAGCCGCCGTCTTCCGTGTGTTCTTCGTGTTCCGTCCATTCCGTTCGCCCGGTTTGCTTCGTGCGCATTGCCGCGCGAATTCCAGGGCGAATTTCCTCACGCTGTTCCGCGCGCCTGTCATCGGCACAGCACATCAGATCCTCCAGTCCAATGACCGTGCCGAGCCGGTTCGTGAACAGCTCGATGGCGTCGCGGCTGTCCGCTCCCACTCTCAGCCACGCGTGGCTATGAAGCGCGCGCCTCGTGATCCGCAGCGACATGAGCGCCACGCCGCTACGCCTCGCCCAGCCTGTTATGCGTTCAAGCGATGCATACGCATCGTCGTTCTCGCACATGAAGGTCACCTGCAACTGGTGACGAAAGCAATCTTGGTCTGACATGGAGATTTCGCGCGAGTACATAAGGGACGATCCAGGTCAGAGGAGTCTATCGCGCGGCTCGTCGGGGCCGGCGGCGACGGTCGATCGAAAGTTCACATTGCAATACACGTCGCGGGCGGCGGCGTCGCGCAACCGTGACGGATGGAAAGATTCAACATGTGAAACCGACCGACGCGGCGGCCTTTTATTGAACAGGTGGTCGCGATATCTTTGACCGGTGAGATCGACGGACGAAGCAACAGCAGGCCATCGATACTGACGGTAAAGCAATAAGTTATCCAATCTAAAACCACCAGGAGACACCTATGAATGCCCGTCCTATTACCCGGCTCGCCGGAGCGAGCCTGCTGTTTGTCGCGGCGTCGAGTCACGCGCAGAGCAGCGTTACGCTGTATGGCGTCATCGACGCGGGTTTGAACTACATCAGCAACGTGCAGACGGGCCGCTCGGCCTCCGGTTTGCAGGGTAGTCAACAGTACTCGTTTCAGGACGGCGCGACCGGCGGCATTCGCGGCAGCCGCTGGGGTCTGCGCGGTACCGAGGACCTTGGCGGTGGGCTCAAGGCGATCTTCGTGCTGGAGAACGGCTTCTCGATTAGCAACGGCACGTTCGCGCAGGGCGGCGCGGAATTTGGGCGGCAAGCCTATGTCGGCATGCAAAGTTCGTATGGCACGGCAACGCTCGGGCGCCAGTACGACTCGGTGGTCGACTTCATCCAGCCGTTCCTGTCCGGCGCCGCGTGGGCCGGTTACTTCGGCGCGCATGCCGGCGACGTCGACAATACGTTGAACACGCGCCGCATCAACAACTCGGTGAAGTTCACCAGCCTCGACTACGCGGGCTTCCGCTTCAGCGGTCTGTACAGCTTTGGCGGCGTGCCGGGCAGCGTCGGCCACAACCAGGTATGGTCCGCCGGTTTGAGCTATCGCACCGGCGCCGTCGCGCTGGCGGCCGCGTATCTGAATGCGCGCAATCCGAACCTGTCGTTCTACGGCACCAACCCCAACGCGGGAACGACGGCCGCCACCAACAACCTCGGCAGCGTGGGTTCGGCGACGTCGCCGCAATCCAATCCGATCTATGCGGGCTATGCTTCCGCATCGACCACGCAGATCGCCAGCGCGGCCGCGTCGTATCAGTTGGGGCAGGCTTCGCTCGGTCTGATCTATTCGAACGTCCAGTTCAGGGGGCTCGGCTCCTCGTCCGGGCCGAACCCGTTCGGCTATTCGGGGATGGCGACGTTCAACAACGCAGAAGTCAACCTGCGCTACCAGATCACCCCGGCGCTGCTCGCCGGCCTCGCCTACGTGTACACGCACAATTCCGGCGCGGGCAACGCGAGCAGCGCGAGCTACAACCAGGTCCAGGCCGGCACCGACTATTTCCTGTCGAAGCGCACCGATGTCTACGCGATCGTCGCCTATCAGCGCGCGTCGGGACACGATTCGCTGAATCAGCCGGCCGTCGCATATATCACCGGGCAAACGCCGTCCGCGACCAATCACCAGGTCGGCGTGCGGCTCGGCATCAGCCATCGCTTCTGATGCACGCGAACCGGGCGTTGGGTTCAACATGTGAAACCTTCAACCCGCGCCCGGCTTCACATCCCCTTCTCGCGCACATAACGTAAAGACGCGCCCCTTTGGATTTCGACCATGAAGAACCAGACAGCCATCAATCTCGAAGACCTGCGCCAGCAGGCACGACGCAAGCTGCCGCGCATCGCGTTCGACTTCATCGACGGTGGCGCGGATGACGAGCTCTGCATGCAGCGCAACCGCGGCGCCTTCTCGCGCTATCGCCTGGTGCCGCGTTATCTGCGCAACGTCAGCCGGCGCGACCAGAGCGTGCGCTTGTTCGGCCACACCTACGCGAGTCCGATCGGCATTTCGCCGACCGGGCTGGCGGGACTGTGGCGCCCCGACGCGGATCTGATGCAGGCGGCCGCCGCCCGCGAAGCAAACGTGCCGTTTCTGCTCTCCAGTTCGAGCAATGCATCGCTCGAAGAGACGGCGGCGCTCGCGCCCGACAACGTCTGGTTCCAGATGTACTGCACGCGCGACGCCCACATCAACGCCGACTTCGTGCGGCGCGCGACCCGCGCGAACGTGCGCGTGCTGGTCGTGACGATCGACATACCGGTCAACGCGAACCGCGAACGCAATCGCCGCAACGGTTTTTCGCGGCCGTTCCGCATGACGCCCGGGGTCGTGCTCGAAGCGCTGGGCCATCCCGCATGGGTGCTGCGCTACTTGCGCACCGGCGGCATTCCGATGATGCGCAACTGGCAACCGTACGCACCGGAAGGCGCCAGCGCGGCACAGGTCGCCGATCTTTTCGGCACGCTCACGCCCGCGCCGGAAGTCTGCTGGGACCATCTGCACCGCATCCGCGATGCGTGGAGCGGCCCGCTCGTGATCAAAGGCCTGCTGCATCCCGAGGATGCGCTGGAAGCCGTGCGGATCGGCGCCGATGGGCTCGTGGTGTCGAACCACGGCGGGCGCCAGCTCGATACCGCGCCGTCGCCGCTGGAGATGCTGCCGGCGATTCGCGCGGCGGTCGGCGAAGACGTGCAACTGATTCTGGACAGTGGCGTGAGGCGCGGCTCGGACCTCGTGATCGCGGGTTGTCTGGGCGCGAGCGCGGCGGTGTTCGGCCGTCCGTCGCTGTACGGTGTGGCGGCGGCGGGGCAGGCGGGCGTCGCGCGGGCGTTGCAGATCATGCGCAACGAGATCGACATGGTGCTCGCGCAGATCGGCTGTGCGTCGTTCAGCCAGCTCGACTCGCGCTATTTGTGGCGCGCTGCTCATGAGACGGCGGCGCACGCGATGGATCAGGACCTGTCGCAACTGTTGACGGAGAGGTTCGGCGCTGCCGCCTGACTATTGCACGGCAACGCTGAACGGGTTCATTTTCAAATCAATTTGGATGACTATTCATCGGTTAAAAGGGCCATGCGCGAAACCACGTGCATGGCGTGACAGACAAGCAGGTACTCAACACGCGAGGCTGAAATGAAAGAGGTTGTCGGTTTTATTGGTCTGGGCAGCATGGGCGGTCCGATTGCATCCCGGTTGCTCGATACCGGGCACAGTCTGGTGATTTACGACACGCGGGCAGAGGCGCTCGAACGCTTTGCCGGCCGTAGCGTGACGGTCGCGGATTCGCCGCGGCAAGTGGCGAATCTTGCGCGCATCGTGCTGGTGAGCCTGCCCACGCCGGACGTCGTCAGAAAGGTCGCGACCGAGCCAGGCGGGCTGTGCGATGGAGAAAAAATCGAAATCTACGTCGATCTGTCGACGACGGGCCCGAAGACATCCGAAGAAGTCGCCGAGCGGCTGACGCGCGCGGGCGTCGGCGTCGTCGATGCGCCCGTTACTGGCGGCGTCGCGGGCGCGGCGATCGGCAAGCTCGTGCTGATGGCGTCGGGTGCCGGGGAAACCGTCGCCCAGGTCGCGCCGCTGCTGGAAAACCTCGGGCAGGTCGAGGTCGTCGGCGACAAACCGGGCATGGGGCAGAGCCTGAAGCTGATCAACAACGTACTGTCCGCCACGCATATGGCGATCACGGCCGAGGCGATGGTGCTGGGCGTCAAGGCCGGGCTCGACCCCGACACCATGCTCAAGGTGCTGAACAAGGGCTCGGGGCGCAATACCTCGACGGAAGAGCGCTTTCCGAAGTTCGTGCTGACGCGCAGTTTCGACAACGGCTTCGCGAATGCGTTGATGCGCAAGGACGTCAAGCTCTGCATGGAGATGGCGGAAGCGCTGCAGGTGCCGCTGTGGGTCGCCACGGCAGTCGACCGGCTCTGGATGCAGACCGTGCTGCAGATCGGCCCGAACGAAAACACCACGACGATCGTCAAGACCATCGAACAGTGGGCCGGCGTCGAAGTGCGCGGCAAAGCGGCGCCGGCGCGTTGAGCCGGCGTTCACCTGGGCTTGTTTTCCAGCGAGAGATCCGACATGAAGCTCAAAGACCCTGAACTGCTGCGTGAAGCCGCCTTCGTCGCCGGTGCCTGGCGGCCGGTCCGCAACGACGGCGACACCGTAATCAATCCCGCCAACGGCGAGCGCGTCGGCGAACAGCCGCGGCTCCAGCGCGCCGAAGTGGAGCACGCGATCCAGTCGGCGCAGGCGGCGTTTCGCGAATGGCGCCAGCACACGGGCAAGGAGCGCGCGGCCGTGTTGCGCCGCTGGGCCGATCTGATGCTGGAAAACGCCGACGATCTCGCGCAAATCATGACCGCCGAGCAGGGCAAGCCGCTCGCGGAAGCGCGCGGTGAAATCGTCTATGCGGCGAGTTTTCTGGAGTGGTTCGGGGAGGAGGCCAAGCGCGGTTATGGCCATACGATTCCCGAGCCGAAGCGCGGCCAGCGCATCAAGGTGATCAAGGAACCGCTCGGCGTCTGCGCCGCGATCACGCCGTGGAATTTTCCGTCGGCGATGGTCACCCGCAAGGTTGCGCCCGCGATCGCCGCCGGCTGCACCGTGCTGCTCAAGCCGGCGCCCCAGACGCCGTTTTCCGCGCTGGCGCTCTGCGTGCTCGCCCAACGCGCCGGCTTGCCGGCGGGCGTGTTGTCGGTCGTGACGGGCGACGCGCGGATGATCGGCGAGGTGTTCTGCTCCAGTCACCTGATTCGCAAGATTTCGTTCACCGGCTCGACGGCAGTCGGCAAGTCGTTGATGGCGAACGCGGCGGGCACGCTGAAGAAGCTGTCGCTGGAACTGGGCGGCAACGCGCCGTTCATCGTGTTCGACGACGCCGATCTCGATGCGGCGGTGGCGGGCGCGCTGGCCTCGAAGTTCAGAAACGCCGGGCAGACCTGCGTGTGCGTCAATCGTTTCTTCGTGCAACGGGGCGTCCACGACGAGTTCGTCGCGCGACTGAAGGCGGCGGTGGCGACGTTCCGCGTCGGAGATGGCTGCGCGGACGGCACGACCATCGGGCCGCTCGTCAACGGCGCGGCCGTCGACAAGGTGACGCGGCTGGTCGCCGACGCACTCGATGCGGGCGCGAGGGCCGAGCTCGCCGTCGCGGCCACTGGCGCACCCGGCGAGTCGGGCAGCTTCTATCCGCCGACCATCCTCACGCAGGTGCAGCCGTCGATGCGCATCGCCCAGGAGGAGATCTTCGGGCCGGTCGCGGCGATCACCCGCTTCGAGACCGAAGAGGAAGCCGTCGCGCTCGCAAACGACACCCGCTACGGTCTCGCCGCCTACGTGTACACGCAGAACGTGCATCGCTGCCACCGGCTCGAACGCGGCCTCGAATACGGAATCATCGGCGTCAACGAAGGGTTGATCTCGACCGAGGTCGCGCCGTTCGGCGGCATCAAGGAATCGGGATTCGGCAAGGAGGGCTCGTTCTACGGGCTCGACGAGTATCTCGACAGCAAATACATCTGTCACGGCGGCGCGGCCTGAGCGCCGCGTGCCGAGCGGGCGCGGGCCGGTACGCCGGGCCGCGCATGGACACTATCGGAGTTCGTCATGAATCAAGCAGCCAATCAATCGTTCGACGTCGAGATTCGCGACGTCGTCTATCTGGACAAGGCCGGTGCGCCCCTCGAGGCACGCATGTATCTGCCGCGCGGTGAGGGACCGTTTCCGCTGATCGTCGAAATTCACGGCGGCGCGTGGTGCCGGGGCAGCCGTCTCGACGAGCACACCCTCAACGAGGCGCTCGCCAAACGCGGCATCGCGGTGGCTGCCATCGATTTCACGATGCCGCCCGCGGCCAGCTATCCCGCCTCGCTTTGCGACATCAACTTCGCGATGCGCTGGGTCAAATCAACGGCCGCGCAATGGCGCACGCGGCCGGAACTGGTGGGCTTGCTCGGCGTATCGAGCGGCGGCCATCAGGCGATCGTCACGGCGATGCGGTCGCGCGATCCGCTCTTCGCCGTCGAGCCGTTGCCATTAGCACTCGCGCAAACCGATGCTGGCCTCAACGCGGACATCGACGCACGCGCCGCCTTCGTTGTGGCCTGCTGGCCGGTGATCGATCCGCTCGGCCGCTATCTGTACGCGAAGGCGCTGCAGTCGAGCGGCAAACCGTATCCGCCGGCCATCGACCGCGTGATCCCCGACCAGGAAAAATACTGGCTCACCGAGGACGCGATGGCCGAGGGCAGCCCGGCCATCGCGTTGGAGCGGGGCGAGCCGTTCGACATGCCGCCGGTGCTCTATCTGCAGGGCGAAGACGACATCGTGCATCCGCGCGCGCAACTGGAGCGGTTCGTGACGGCTTGGCAGCGCGCGGGTGGAAATCTGACGCTGCGTCTCTACGCGAACGAGGCGGAGAGCTTCATCACGAAGCAGCTCGATTCGGCCGGCACCGCCAACGCGATCGCGGATATCGGCGACTTCGTGCTGCAGCAGACCGAAACGATCCTCGCCGCTTCGCTTTCGTGACCGGCGATCCGGCAAGCCGCCAACCCGGCGGCCACAGTTCAACATGTGAAACAACGGCCCGTAGCAACGGCGTGTGCGATGTAAGGAAACAGCTAATATCGATTTCACATTTGCCGCGTTTAAATCGCGGCACTTCGCCTGACTACGTCTTCCACTCTTCCCGCGCCGAGGCATCTCTTCCATGAAGGTATTAGCAGAAGGCTTGAAATTCCCCGAAGGTCCTGTCGCGATGTCCGACGGCTCGATCTGTTTCGTCGAAATCGCCGGCGGCCGCGTCTCGCGGGTCGGCACGGATGGTGTGGTGACGGAGCTCGCGCGCACCGGTGGCGGCCCGAATGGTCTCGCCGCCGGGCCCGATGGCGCGCTTTACGTATGCAACAACGGCGGCTTTCTGACGCGCGAGGTCGACGGCGAAACGCACGTGATACACGGCGAATTGCCGGCCGATTACGTGACCGGCTCGATTCAGCGCGTCGACCCGGCGAGCGGCGAGGTGACCACGCTCTACACGCATTGCGGCGACGTCGCGTTGAGCGCGCCGAACGACATCGTGTTCGACGCCGCCGGCGGCTTTTACTTCACCGACTTCGGCAAGATCCGCAAGCGCAGCCGCGACGTCGGCAGCATCTACTACGCGTTGCCGGATGGGCGTTCGATCAGGGAGGTCGTGCATCCGTTCGCGAATCCCAACGGCATCGGTCTCTCGCCGGATCAACGCACGCTGTATGTCGCCGAAACGGAAACCTCGCGCGTCTGGGCGTTTTCGATCGTCGAGCCGGGCTGCGTGAAGAAGGACGGCTTTCCGTCGCCCAACGGCGGGCGGCTCGTTTGCGGGCTGCCTGGCTATCAACGCTTCGACAGCCTCGCGCTGGAGGCGAACGGCAACCTCTGCATCGGCACGCTGATCGCAGGATGCATCACGGTGATCAGCCCCGCCGGGCAGGTGCTGCGGCAAGTGGCGATGCCCGAGGCGTATCCGACCAATATCTGCTTCGGCGGACCGGACAGACGAAAGGCTTACGTGACGCTCTCGCATACCGGGCGGCTGATCGAACTGGATTGGGATGCACCGGGTCTCGAACTGAACTTCAACGCCTAGTTTCAACGTCGGCACGAGCAGTCGCGCCCGCTGCCTCGCAGTATCGATTCATATCAACCGGTTCATACCGGCTCGACCTCGTAACGGGGCGAGAATGAGGAGACGTGAATGAATACGACCAACTACGGCCGCGAGCGGCCGGCGCTCTGGCGCGTTTGTGTGGCCGCCGTGGCGGGCTCGACGATCGAGGGTTTCGATTTTCTCGCTTACGGTACGGCCTCCGCGCTGGTCTTCGGCAAGGTGTTCTTCGCCAATCTCGATGCAACCACGGCGACCATCGCATCGTTCGCGACCTTCGCGACGGGGCTTCTCGCGAGACCGGTGGGCGGCGTGATCTTCGGCCACTACGGCGACCGCGTCGGCCGCAAGACCATGCTGTCGATCAGTCTGATCGTGATGGGTCTCACCACGCTCGGCATCGGCCTCGTGCCGAGCTACAACGCGATCGGTGCCGCCGCGCCGATTCTGCTCGTGCTGTTGCGGATGGCGCAGGGCGTCGCGTTCGGCGGCGAATTCGGCGGCGCGATCCTGATGGCGGTCGAGCATGCGCCGCCGCGCTGGAAAGGCATACTCGGCGCGTTGCCGCTCGCGGGTGTACCGATGGGGCTGGTGATCTCGGCGCTGTCGTTTTCGGTCGTCACGCGACTGCCGGACAGCGACTTTCTCGCGTGGGGCTGGCGCTTGCCGTTCATTGCCAGCATCCTGCTGGTGGCGGGTGGCTACTACATCCGCTCGTCGATTCCCGAATCCCCCGAGTTTCTCGAAGTGCAGAAGCAACGCCGGACGGCGCAGGTGCCATCGCTCGAAATCCTGCGCGAGCATTGGACTCGCTTGCTGCTCACGATCGGCAACAAGCTCGGCGAAGTGACGCTCTACTACACAGTGACCGTGTTCCTGATCTCGTACGCCAGCAAGCTCGGCTTCAGCAAGGCCGATACGCTGCACGCGCTGCTGGTCGGCGCCATGTGTCAGGTGGCCGGCACGATCGTCGCGGGCTGGTTGTGCTCGAAAGTGGGTGGGCGGATCGTGGCCTGCGTCGGCGGCGTGGCGATGGCGCTATCCATCTCCGCCCTGATCGTGCTGGTCGACACGCACGATCCGTTCTACCTGATGCTCGCGCTCTCGCTGTCGCTCGGCGTCGTGCATCCGCTCGTGTATGCGCCGCAAGCCGCGTTCTATAGCGCGCAGTTTCCGGCCGAGCTGCGCTATTCGGGACTGTCTCTCGCGATCCAGCTGGGCGCGGCCGTCGGCGGCGGACTTGCGCCGATCATCGCCACGCAGCTCACCACGCAGTACGGGAGCCTGACGCCGATCGCCGTGTACGTCGGCGGTATGGGCTTGCTCGGGGCGGTGTGCGCGTGCTTCATGCGCGGCAGCGAGGCGCGCGAGTCCGGCGAGCACTCGCTGGGTACGGCGGGCACACGTTGGACTGACTCCTGAGCTTGCCGGGAGGACGCGCATGGCGCTAGGCGGCCTCGCGGCATCGATCCTGCTCGCGTTCGTCACGTCGAGCCTCGACGACTTCGTTCTGCTCGCCTGCCTGTACGCGGACTGGCAAGCGAGCAGCCGCCGCATCACCGCGGCCAAGCTGGTGTGCGCGTTGCTCTCGCTTGTCGCCGGCATCGCGCTGGCGATTGCCTGCCTGGCGCTGCCGCTGACCTTGTCGCGAATCGCGGGGCTCGTGCCGTTGGCGCTCGGCGTGAAGCGGCTGATCGATGCACGTACGGCATCTTCGGCCGACACAGACACGGCGACCCGTGAGGCCGCACCCGGCTATGCACGCACGAGCCCGCACGGCGCCGCGCCCGGCTTCGCCCGTCTGCTGTCCATCCTCCTCGCGGCGAGCCTCGACAATATCGCGCTCTACATCCCGCTGTTCACGCACGGCAACCGGCCCGCGATCGTGCCCGCCATCGCCATCGTGCTGCCCATGACGTTGCTCCTCTGCGCGCTTGCCTTCATGTCGAGCCGCCTGCGTGTGCCGTTGCGGATGCGCCGCCTGCGGGCCGACGCCGTCGTGCCTTACCTGATGATGTTCATCGGCATGAAGGCGCTCGCGGCGTCGTTTTTCTGACTCTCACGCACAGTTTCAACATTCGAAACTTCGCTCGTGCGAGCCGTTATCGGGCCTCCGTGAAGGGGCTATCGTTAGCTTGTACCGTCGACAGATAGCGACGGACTCGATTTCAATAACCGGAGACAACGATGACGATCACCCTGCGCGGCCGCCTCGGCCAATGGCGCACGCACGCCGCCTTTCTCGCGCTGGCCCTGGGTTGCACGGGTGCCCCGCACGCCGCGGAAAACTGGCGCGCCTACACGTACAACGCGGTGGCGACCGTGACGCCGGTGAAGGGCATGCAGGCGATGATCGACGAGATTCGGGGCGAAACCGGAGGACAACTGAACATCCGGCTCAACGTCGGCGGCACGCTGCCGATCACCGAGAGCAACATCACCCAGGCCGTCGCCGACAACATGGTGCAGATGGGCGACGACGCCGGCTTCGTCGGCAATCTGCCGGTGGGTGGCCTCGTGCGCTTGCCGTTGCTACTCGGCACACGTGCCGATTTCGAGAAGGCGTGGAGCATCGAGGCGCCGTATCTGCGCGACGAGCTGCGGGCCAAGCGCATTGTGCTGCTGGGCCGCTATATCTACCCGCAAAACGTGATGTGGTCGAAGCACAAGCTCACGTCGCTAGCAGACGTGCAAGGTCAGAAAGTGCGCGTGATCTCGCCGGAGCAGGCGCAGTTCATCAAGGTGCTCGGCGGCATTCCGATCACGCTCGGCCCGGCGGAGGTTGCGCCGGCGCTCGATCGCGGCGTGATTGACGGCGTGCTAACCGCGACTTCGGGATACGGTTACGTCTGGCGCGACCTGCTGAAATACAGCTACCGGCTCAACGTCAGCTATATCGACTCGCTGATCCTCGTCAACGAGGAGGCGTGGAACAAGCTGACGCCGGAAGTGCGCGCGAAGGTGCAGGCGTCGGTCGATAAATACACCGCGCTCATCACGACGCAAATGGTGGGCGAAGACGAGCAACTGACCAGGAAGCTTGCGGCCGCCGGCATGGTGATTACCGAGCCGTCCGCCGCCGATCTCGCCCAGGCCGAGCGTCTCATCAGCCCATACTGGACGCAGTGGGGCCAGCGGCGTCCCGACTTGCAGGACGCGCTGCAGAAAGTGCGCAGCGCGGTCGGGAGGTGATATGCGAGAAATCAGCAAGCCGCTGACGGCCGTGGTCAGCGCGGCCGCCGCGCAGGGCAACGGGGACTATGCGGCCGGGCACGAAGCTCACGAAGAAGCACACGGTGCCGAAGGCCTCGTCGAGCGATCGCTGCGCTGGGTCGTTCACGCGGTCGTGATCGGTCTGCTCGCGATGATGTGGGGCGAGATGTTCGTGCGCGCCGTGCTCGGCATGTCGCTGCAGATCAGCAACGAGGTGGGCGGCTACGCGCTGGTGGCGATCTGTTTTCTGTCGCTGGCTTCCGGGCAATCGTTGCACGCGTATCACCGCGTGCAGCTCGTCGACCGCTGGCTTGGCCCCGCAGCGCGGCTGCGCCTGAAGCTGCTGTTCGACGCGCTGTCGTTGCTGGTCGCCTGCATATTGCTGGGGGAAATGGTGCGCTTCGAACTGCTGACGTGGCAATCGGGCGACGTCGCGGCCACTTCGCTGATGACGCCGCTCTGGTTGCCTCGCGTGTCGATGCTGCTCGGCGTCGCCGGTCTCGCCTGCGCGCTGATCCGCACGCTCGTTGCCGATGCGCGCCGGCTGCGCGACGCGGCCCATGTCGAACCGTCACGCGGTTGAAGGAGATCATTCATGGATGGTGTATTGATCGTTACTGTCTTCATTCTTTTCATCGGACTGCTGGCGGCGGGCATGGCCGTGCCGTTCGCCATTCTGCTGCCCGCCGTGTTCTATCTGTTCATGGAAGGCGGCTGGTCCGCGCTGAATGGCCTCGGCATGGCGAGCTGGGGCAGCATGGACAGCTACACGCTGACCGCCATTCCGCTTTTCGTACTGATGGCCGAAATCCTGCAAGGCAGCGGGCTCGGCGCGCGGGTCTACAACGGCCTCGCGCGGCTGGTGCGGCGCGTGCCGGGCGGTTTGTTGCAGACCAATATCGCGGGCTGCGCGGTGTTCGCGGCGGTGAGCGGATCGAGTATCGCGACGGCCGCGTCGATCGGGCAGGTCGCGTTGCCCCAACTCAAAGCGCGCAACTACGATATTCGCGTGGCGACCGGCTCGCTGGCGGCGGGCGGGACGCTCGGCATTCTGGTGCCGCCCTCGATCGGCATGATCGTCTATGCGTCGTTCACGGATACGTCGGTGGTCAAGCTGTTCATGGCGGGCGTCGTCCCGGGCGTGGTGCTGACGTTGATGTTCATGGCCTATGTGATGGTGGCCGCGCTGTTGCGTCCGCAAATCGCGCCGGACGCGAGCAGAAGCGACGCGCCATCGATCACCGCGCTGCGGGCGCTGTTCGACATCCTGCCGTTCATGTTGCTGATCGCCGGCATCATGGGCGCGATCTATACCGGCATCGCCACGCCGACGGAAGCTGCTGCCGCCGGCTGTCTGTTTGCCCTCGTCATCGCGCGCGTATTCGGCACGCTGACGTGGCAGGTCCTTCACGGCGCGCTCAAGCGTTCGATGCTGACCGTCAGCAACATCCTGTTCATCACGTACGCCGCGTTCGTCTTTTCGTACGCGATGACGTTTGCAGGCGTCGGTGAAGAGATCACGCGTTTCATCATTTCGTTGCAGTTGAGCCGGACCGGCTTCTTCATTGCACTGTTCGTGCTTTTCACGCTGCTGGGGGCGCTGGTGGAAAGCCTCGGCATGATCGTGATCACCGTGCCGCTGCTTTATCCGCTGCTGGCGAGCTATGGAATCGACCCGGTGTGGTTCGGCGTGGTCGTCGTAATGTTCATCGAAATGGGGCAGATCACGCCGCCGATCGGCATCAATCTGTTCGTGATTCAGGGCATTTCGCGCGGCAATCTATCCGATGTCGTGGCCGGCACGGTGCCGTTTCACGCGCTGATGTTCGTCCTCCTGATCCTGCTCATGTTCTGGCCGCAGCTCGCGCTATGGCTGCCCAACCATCTGGCTGCCGGCTGAACGCCGGTCTTTGGAGACGCGCATGTTTGCACCACCGGAAAAATTGAAAGCGGACGTTTTCACCCGCATTCCCGAGAATTTTCATGTCAAGGACCGGCATTGCGACTGGACCCGAACGCAGTTGCATGGCGCACAGGCGAACCTGTTCATCGAGGGGCCGTCGTTCGATCTCGACGGCAATCTGTGGGTGACGGATATCCCGTGGGGCCGGATTTTTCGCATCGACAAACGCGGTAACGTCGAGCTCGCGCTCGAGTACGACGGCGAGCCGAACGGCCTGAAGTTTCATCCGGACGGGCGGGCATTCATCGCCGACTATCGCCACGGCATCATGGTGATGGACCCGCGACGCGGCACGGTGGAGCCCTTGCTCGAACGCGCGCGGCTCGAACGCTTCAAGGGCTGCAACGATCTGTGCTTCGCGTCCAACGGCGACCTGTATTTCACCGATCAGGGGCAGACGGGACTGCACGATCCGACCGGCCGGCTCTTTCGCCTGCGGACTTCGGGGCAGCTCGACCTGGTGCTGGACGGTATCCCGAGTCCCAACGGCCTCGTGCTCAATCTCGACGAAACCGCCGTCTATCTGGCCGTCACACGCGCCAACGCGATCTGGCGCGTGCCGCTGCTGAACGACGGCACGGCGACGAAGGTCGGCACGTACATCCAGATGTCGGGCGGCGGCGGGCCCGACGGCATCGCGCTCGATGCGGCGGGCGGACTGGCCGTTTGCCATGTCGGTTTCGGCGCGGTGTGGCTGTTCAGCCCGCGCGGCGAACCGCTCTACCGTATCGATGCGCCGGAAGGGCTCGCAACTACCAATTGCGCGTACGGCGGGGAGGGCAATCATACGCTCTACATGCTCGAATCGCGGACCGGCACGGTGTTCACCGCGCGTCTGCCGGTTGCGGGCCGGCAGATGTATTCGCATACGGCAATCAATCCTGCGTAAAGTCCATGTAATGCCCACGCAACACGCGCAATCGCATCGGGCAGGCTGCGCTACCGTGTACAAGGAGAACTGAAGATGAACCTCGCCGACATGGCTTCCATCACGCCTTGCAATGAGGGCACGTCTTCGCGTTTCGGCACGCAGAGCCTCGCGCGAGGCATTCGCCTGATGCGCACGATCGCGACCAGACCGCAGGTCGGCTGGCGACTCACCGATCTGGCAATTGCTTGCGGACAGGACAAGGCCACCGTGCGCCGCATGCTGGCCTGTCTCGTCGAGGAACGTCTGGTCGAGCAGCGCGCGAGCGATCGCCGCTATCTGCCGGGTCCGTTCATGTACGAGCTGGGGCTTGCGCTGCCGCAGTACGGAGCGTTTCAGCGACGCGCGGACGTGATCGTCGAAGAGTTCGCGTTGCGTATGGGTGGCATCGCGCTGCTGCAATTGCGCAGCGGTAGCGATTTCGTTTGCGCGATCCGCGCGGGCACCGTGCAGATGACCGGCGCAATGGTCTATCCGGGCGGGCGCCGGCCGCTGTTCACGTCGGCTGGCGGCATCGCGATCCTGCAGACCTTGCCGCCCGAGGAGGCCAACGCGATCCTGATTGACAACGTCAATCAGGAAATCAAGCGGCATGGCGTGTCGCGGCTCACGTCGCTGCAGAAGATGCGCGATCGCTCGGAGCGTCATGGTTTCGGCGTCAATTTCGGTTATGTGGTGCCGAAATCCTATGCCTTCGCGGTGCCGGTCAGAGGCTTGAACGGCGCCGCGTTCGGCGCGGTCTGCATCATCGGTACGCCCGAAGCTTATGGCGAAGAACGTCTTGAGGAGGTGCATGGCGCGTTGCTCGCCGTGCAGACCCGCCTCGAAGCCGCGGCGCACGAATGCGGCTTGTGATGCGGTGATGAAGCCGCGAGGGGCACGTAGTCGACGCGGGTCTCGCTATCGGTCTCGACCCAGGTTTCGACAAGCCAGTCTGTTTAATCACGAAGGAGGGCGGTGAATGCTTTATTGCGTCGAGATGCAAATCAACATTCCCGATCCGCTCGATGCCGTCACGGTCGAAGCGATCAAAGCGGCCGAACGGGCACGGGCGATAGAGATACAGAAATCGGGCAAATGGCCACATCTGTGGCGCGTGGTCGGTCAGCACGCGAACGTCAGCATCTTCGACGTCGACAGCAACGACGAGCTGCATCAATTGCTGTCGTCGCTGCCGCTGTTTCCGTTCATGTCGATTCAGGTCACGCCGCTCGCGCGCCATCCATCGGCTCTCTAAGTGCGATTGGAGCACGATTGCGAGAAGGGCCTTTCGCGGAGTCAGAACGATTCGGCGACGTTTTTAGTGCGTGTGCCGTTCGATCCGTGTCGGCACCGGCGCAACGCTTCCGAGCAGAGCTTTCACAACGGTTCGGCGACGGGCGCGCCATGGTGATCGACGACGCCGTCGCCATCGACTTCATGACAGGCCCAAATGCAATTCGAAAATCATATTGGACGTCAGCGCAGCCAATGTGAGCCACGTGTCTTCGTAGTGGTTGCATTCTTTCAGGCAAAGATTGTTGATATCGACCTGCACGCCGCAACCCGTGCGGCGGCTCATACGAGTGCACCAATAAACCGTCGGCCCGCTGGTTATTCGCCCAAGGTTTAACGGGTCACCACGCTAGGTGGCTGCGTTCCACCCGCGATACCCCAGATATCGCCGCGGCGGGAATGGTGCATTCGCGGAACAGGTGACCAGACGGCTTTGTCAACTTGAAGGCAGAAGGCCGTTCGAATCTGCAGTGCGTAGGATTCCTTCTGATTACCGGGTGTGGCTGACCAGATCGATTGCGCTCCAGCCATACCAGTTGTCGAGACGTTGCTTCAGCTGGGCACGGTGAGTAGCAGCGTCCATGCGGTGACGGGGTAAGGCGAAGTGTTGCCGGATCGGTCCGAAGCTCGAGAGAAAGCGCTGTGTGCATAGTGGATCACGGAACCCCTGCATCTGACGCTCACCCCGGCGCGTCGGTTGGTGGCTGTTTTCTGCCCAGTCGTTCACCCGGGCCGACGCCTTCACGAACACGTGTTTCACATTGGCCAGCTGTGGCACCTCGGCCTTTGCCGCCGGGTAGCTGCGCAACTGGTCGGTGACGATCTTCCGGGGCACCGGGTGCGAGCGCAGCACCTTCCTGAAGAAACGCCTTGCGGCGGCCTTGTCGCGCTTCTTCTGCAACAGCACATCCAGTTCGGTCCCATGTTCGTCCACCGCGCGCCACAGCACGTATGGCTCTCCGCGCAGTTTCACGAACACTTCATCGAGATGCCACGTCGTGCCCGATCGCGGCCGGACTGCTTTGGCCCGGCAGGCGAACATCGCACCAAACCGGTCGCACCAGTTGCGCACAGACTCGTATGTGACCACTACACCGCGTTCGAGCAGCAATTCCTCAATGTCACGCAGGCTCAAATTGAAGCGGTAATACCAGCGCACCGCGCAGCTGATGACTGCGGATGAAAAACGGAAACCGTGATACGGCGAGGTATTCTTTTTCATCTCGCCATTTTACCTAGTCCCGCCTTCAAGTTGACATTGCCGTTCTCTGTATCGAACCATTCGCCCGAAGTCGACTGGCAAGATTCGCCGTTGATATACATCTCAAATCGTTGCTTGACTCTCGTCTCCAGTTGATATGGAATCAGGCGCCAACGGGCAGACGTCGCTGGGACTCGGCCAGGATTTCTTGCGCCTTTAAAATGACCGGCCGGTCTACCATGCGGCCATCCACAGCAACGGCCGCGCCGTGGGATGCTGCTGCGCCTTCGACAACCCGATGCGCCCATTCGACATCTCTCTCGCTGGGGATGAACGCGGCATTGACCGCAGCCACCTGCCTCGGATGAATACAGAGCTTGGCGCCAAAGCCGAGTCGTTTGGCACGAATCGTGTCACGCGTGATTTGCTCTGTATCGTCGAGCGTGGTGCTGACCCCGTCCACCGGTGGCAGCAGGTTGCCGATGCGCGAGGCGAAGACGATCTGTGAGCGGAAGTACAGAAGCTGCTCATCGTCGCCGTCAATGCCGAGGTCGAGCTGGAAATCCACATTGCCGAATACGAGTCGGGTGGTCAGCCGGTGCTGGGCGATAGCGACCACATTCCGAAACCCTTGGGCCGTTTCGATCATCGGCAGGATAACGGTCGGCTTGCCGGCAAACTCGCAGAGGAAGATATCGTCGATGCGTTCCGTCTTGGGTAGCATGACGGCGGCGACGGATGGCGCACGACATACGGCGATGTCGTCGCGAAACCATTCGCTGTTCACGTCGTTCACGCGGACCGCCACCGGCGTGCTGTTTGTCGACAGCCACTCGGCGAGAGCCGCCCGCGCGATCTTCTTCTCGGTGGGCGGCACGGCGTCCTCCAGATCGATCACGACAACATCGACGCCCGACGCAGCCGCCTTGGCAAACCTGTCCGGCCGGTTGCCAGGAACGAAGAGATAGGAGCGGGGTGCAAGGTCAGCCATGTTGGGCCTCCAGTTTCGATTCGGGGAGCAGTCTGGGTACAACGGTTGCAGCGGTAATCGTCCATACCGACGCGATTGAACGCTTGAGTTCGTCTTCGGTGGCCGCATTGCCATACAAACCCAGCGTGCTTGTTTTGTGTTCGAGTTCAGCACGCGTAAGCGTGTTGCCGGGATCGCCCTTGGGATCATCCACGCGGCCCGCGAAGGCGCGGCCATCCTTCGTCTGAACGATGACCTTTCCAATCCAACGTGACGGATAGGCAGTGTCGACTTCAGGGTCGAGGACCATCGAGACTTTCTTGCTGAAATGGGCGATCCGGCTTGCATTGTAATGGCCGTCGAACTCACGTACGCCCGCGTGGCCGAATTCCGCCACCAGCGCGAGCACGGTGCCCATGGAGAACTTTGCCTGGTGGACCGTCTGGGGATCGACTACCGGTCCGAGGACGTCAATCGCGGCCTGGTGAACATGAGTCACCACTGTCTCGATGTTATCCGGCATGAGGTTTTCGCGCTGAATAACCTGCAGCAGAGCATCGGCGGCCGGATGAGTGTGCCGGCAGGAAGCGTGATATTTGAAAGACGTTTCAATCAGCGCCCAGCGCTCGCCGAGCGCCTCGCCGAGTTTGTCCGGATGCGTCCGCGTGGACATGCCCGCCCCCATGCCTTTCGCACCCTCGAAGATGTCCTTCGCACCGGTGAAGCCGTCGGCTGCGAGGTAGGCTGCAAGAAGACCGTTTGCCGCCGCCTTGGCCGTATGCAGTTGCTTGGAGTCAGCGGCGTCTTTCAGGAATTCCCAGAGTCCGGCTGCCTGGGTGCCGGCAGAGCCAAACGCATTTACCATCTGCGCGTCACTCAACCGCAAAAGATTACCGACCGCGGCGGCTGCTGCGATCGTACCAACCGTGCCGGTAGTATGAAAAATCTTGTAGTGTTCCCGGCCGAGGAATTCGCCGACACGGATGCCGACTTCATAGCCTGCGACAGATGCAGCAATGAACTCTTTGCCGCTTCTGCCAAGCGCTTGCGCAGCGGCCCACGCTGCGGGGAAGACAACGGTTGCCGGATGCAGGACCGAACTGTTGTGAAGGTCGTCCTGTTCAGCGAAGTGCGATGCGGCGGCGTTGATCATTGCCGCGAAGAGCGCGCTGGTGGTTCGGCGGGAGATCAGTACTTCGCAGGGACCAGATTGTGGTCCGAATTCGAATGCGTACTTCTGGATCGTCTCGACGGGGCGCGCTTCGCGGCCAGCCAGCGCTGATCCGAACCAGTCAAGGAAGAGATCTTCCGTGCGTGCCACCACGTCCTTGGGGATCTGTTCAAACTTGAGATTGGCCGCAAACGACGCGAGAATCTTAGTATTGCTCATAACAGGATTACCTTGACTGGGAAGTTAGATTACGGCGGCTTCGCGAAGCTCGCGGATGGCATCGGTCGTAAAGCCCAGTTCATTCAAAAGGGTTTCGGTGTGCTGGCCTAACGCGGGCACGGCGTCCAGTCGAACATCGGATGCGGTACTGATGCCTGGCGGCAGCAATGCAGGAATGGAGCCGGCAGGTGAATCAATGTTCACCCAGCGATTGCGTTCCTTCAACTGCGGATGCGACCACACGTCGGGCATATCATTCATTCGCGCGTTGGCGATCTGCGCGTTATCCAGCCGACTGATGACCTCTTCCGAAGTCAGTTTGCTGAATGCGGCAGCGATGATTTCGCGCAGTTCCTCGCGCGCTGCCACCCGCTTCGAGTTGGAACTGAAGCGAGCATCGATGGCGAGTTCAGGTTCCAGCAGAACTTGCGCGCAGAAGGCTCCCCACTCACGCTCGTTCTGCAATCCCAGCATGACGGTCTTTGCATCGCCGGCGGGAAAGGGACCGTAGGGGTAGATGGTCGCGTGAGCGGCTCCTGCGCGAGGTGGCGGCGATGCACCATCGAACGCGTAGTAGAGGGGATACGTCATCCACTCCACCATGCTTTCGAGCATGGAGACGTCGATTTCCCGTCCCAAGCCGGTTTTTGATCGTTGCAGAAGCGCGGAGAGAATGTTCGTGTAGGCATACATCCCTGCAGCGATGTCGGCAATGGAGCAGCCGGCTTTTGCCGGTGCGTCCGGACCGCCGGTAATCGAAAGGAACCCGGACTCACTCTGGATCAGCAGATCGTAGGCTTTCTTGTCGCGATAGGGACCATCGGATCCGTAACCGGAGATGTTGCAGACAATCAGGCGGGGATACTTCTCTTGCAACGCCTCATACGACAGCCCCAGCCGCGCCGCGGCGCCGGGTGCAAGGTTCTGGACCAGCACGTCGGTATCCTCAAGCAGGCGTTCGAAAATCGCCTGCGCCTGCGGGGCCTTGACGTCGAGCGTGAGGCTCTCCTTCGAGCGGTTGCACCATACAAAGTGCGAGGCCATGCCATGCACGCGGTCATCGTAGGCACGCGCAAAGTCCCCGACGCCTGGGCGTTCGATCTTGATCACGCGTGCGCCTAGATCCGCAAGTTGACGGGTGCAAAACGGTGCTGCAATCGCGTGTTCGAGAGTAACGACCTTCACGCCGTCCAGCGGTTTCATGTCCTTCCCCTTAGAAAGAACGTGGCAGCCCGAGCAGATGCTCGGCTACGTACGAGAGAATGAGATTGGTCGAGATCGGCGCGACCTGATAGAGCCGTGTCTCGCGGAATTTGCGTTCGACGTCGTATTCGTTCGCAAACCCGAAGCCACCGTGGAACTGCAGGCAAGCGTTCGCGGCTTCCCACGAAGCGTCCGCGGCAAGCAGCTTAGCCATGTTGGCTTGCGCGCCGGCCGGTAGTTTGGCGTCGAAGAGCTCGCAGGCCTTATAGCGCATCAAGCTCGCCGCTTCGACGTTGACGTGCGCGCGGGCGATCGGAAACTGCACGCCCTGGTTCTGTCCGATCGGGCGACCGAAGACGACGCGTTCCTTGACATACTTACCGACCTTGTCGAGGAACCAGTAGCCGTCGCCGATACATTCAGCGGCGATCAACGTTCGCTCGGCATTCAGGCCATCGAGGATGTACTTGAACCCTTTGCCTTCCTCACCGATCAGATTTTCGGCCGGAATTTCGAGGTTGTCGAAGAAGAGCTCGTTAGTCTCATGATTCACCATGTTCGGGATAGGCCGGACTGTCATGCCTTGTTTGATCGCCTGATGCAGGTCGACCAGAAATATTGACATGCCCTCGGGTTTCTTCGCGACCTGATCGATTGGTGTGGTTCGCGCGAGCAGAATCATCAGGTCGGAGTGTTGAACCCGCGAGATCCAGACCTTCTGTCCATTGACAACATAGTGGTCACCCTTGCGAACCGCAGTCGTCTTCAGTTTGGTGGTGTCGGTGCCGGTTGTCGGCTCGGTCACGCCCATCGACTGAAGCCGCAACTTTCCGCTGGCGATTTCCGGAAGGTACCTGGCCTTTTGCTCAGCCGAGCCGTGCCTCAGCAGTGTCCCCATGTTGTACATCTGGCCGTGACACGCGCCGGAATTGCCACCGCTGCGGTTGATCTCTTCCATGATCACCGAAGCTTCGGTCAGTCCGAGCCCTGAGCCGCCAAATTCCTGGGGAATCAGGGCAGCCAGCCAACCGGCGTCGGTCAGGGCTTGCACAAAGGTCTCCGGATAGGCTCGCTCCTCGTCGATCTTGCGGAAATACTCGGCGGGGAAGTTGGAACACAAATCGCGAACGGCTTCGCGAATGTCCTGATAGGGGTCAACGTTAGCCAGCACTTGTCTCTACTCCTCAGAGTTCATTTTTGAAAAACATACGCGGGTGCTGTGAGTATCGCCTTAGCATCGACGCACAGCACGCCATCGGAATTGGCTGCCCAGAGCTTCACTTCGGCCGATCCGGGGGCGCGGGCCGCGTAGAGATGAAACGGAGCCTGGTCAAACAGCGGGTTGACCGCTTTGAACGAGAACGAAGCTATCGATTCACAGGGAAGGCTGCGCCGGACGAGATCGATCAACAATGTCGCAGTCAACGGCCCGTGGACGACTAGCGCCGGATAGCCTTCCTGCTCCTGAGCATAGGTGCGGTCATAGTGAATGCGGTGTCCGTTGAACGTATCGGCGGAGTAGCGAAAGAGCAGGACCGGGTCGGGCACGATCTCCCTCTTCCAGGTGAACTCCGCCGGCGCGACCGGGCCGGTTGCCGCGGTGTACGGAGTCGTCGCGAATTCGCGGTACACGACGTCCTGTTCTTCAGAGACCAGTGGACCTTCGAGGTCTTCCAGTTCGTGACGCAGACGTACAAAAACGAGCTTTCCGGTGCGTCCTTCTTTGGCGGCTACGTCAAGAATTTGCGACGTCCTTGTGACTTCGCTGCCAACCACGAGTGGACGCTCGAACTGGACGCGGCTGCCCGCCCACATGCGTCTGGGCAGTGGCACCGGCGGCAGGAAACCCCCGCGTGTCGGATGTCCGTCCGCGCCGACCTGTGACTGCGAAACAATGTGAGGAAACAACGCCCAGTGCCACAGCGCAGGCAACGGAGAGCCGACACGCGGGATGTCCTGATAGTTCAGCGTCGCAGCGAGTTGTTGCGCAAGACGTGGCGAGACGAATTCGCGTTCGGTCTGTGTGCGGCCGATCCAGGTGCGCAGGTAGTTGAGTTCAGCAGTCATGGGAGCGTCGGGTAGCGTCGTTCACGCTAGATTGACGCACCGGCCTGCTGACTACAATTTGTGTCTGGAGAAGAGGGCTTTAAACGCAGACTAAACACAGCGTCTTAAATAATACAGCATGGTCTCCGCAGCACCTCGCTTGGTCTCTTCCAGTGCTGGAAGCAGGCGTCAACCGCCGAGAGGACTTCGGCGAGCGTGGCGAAGTACCGGTTATGTCGCGACAGGCGCCGTGTCAGCTTCCATACGCGTTCGATAGGCGCCAGTTGCGGGCTGTATGGCGGGAGGAACAACAAGGTCAGGTGGCAACTGTACTTGCTCAGTAACGGCTTGAGCAGGATGGCATGGTGGTACGTGACGTTGTCCAGCACGACGACGATGCGCTTGCCGCGACGTCGATGGCGCAGTAGCTGGCGCAGAAAGGACGCAAACGTTTCTGCGTTGAACACAGGGCACACCTGCCAGACGAAGCGGCCAGTGCTCAGGCTGACGGCGCCAAAGCACGCCACCGATTTGCGCGTCGGCGCATGCAGCAGCACCGGATCGTGGATCTCCGGCGCAACCCACATGCGACAGCGCGATCCGTGTTGCTGGAAATGGCATTCGTCCAGGCTCCATAGCTCAATGTCTTCGCGTCTTGCCAGCCGGCGCAGTTTTTTTACCGCCGCAACGCGGACAGGATCAGACTGCGCAACCTGCGGGCGCGGCTTGCGCAGCCGAAAACCCATCTGCCTGAATAGTCGCTGGCACTGCCGACGCCCAGCTTGATCCCGTAGCGCTTGCGCAAATGTTCGGACAGGACGGGTCCATCCCACAGGCCCGCTTCAAATCCGAAGTCGCGCGGTGTCCTGCGCAGATCCGCCTCAATGCGATGCCATTGCGAGTCGTCCAACGCACGCGGACGTCCGGGTCGTTCGCCTTCCCGCAATCCGTCGAAACCGCCCTGCTCGAAGCGTCGCACCCATCGCTGCACTGTCGTGGCGGCCTGACCCAATAACTGGCCCACTTCGGTGCACGAGTACCCGTTGCTGACCAGTAGCACTCCGTGCAGCCGATGGTCATATCGCGACTCCTCCCTCCGCTCGATTTCCTGCCGAATCGCCAACTGCATGATTTCTGCATCTGCAATTTCCAGCTTGCGCATGGTCGTCTCTCAAAAGAAATGACCATGCAATCATACATGCTGCAATATTTATGTCGTCGTGTTTAACTGCTGACGTTCACGCCAGTTGGGGCTCATGATCGGTTTTGCACTTCTGCGTAAGGAGGTCGACCAGTTCCCGCGTGAAAGACGGCAACAGGTCGAGGTTGCGCACGCAAATCAGCAGGTTGCGCGTCGCCCAGTCGTTCTCGATTTCAACGAGCCGGATGTTCATGGTTTTGACGTAGCGTATCGCTGACGAGCAAGGCAACACCCCGATCCCGACGTTAGCCTCGATCATCCGGCACAACGCCTCGAAGTTACCTACTTCAATTCGCACCTGAAGTTTCTTGTGCATGTCGCTTGCGACGCGGTTCAGAAAGGTATGAATCGCGCTAGCTTCGGGCATTCCGACGAAGTCAAAACCGCTTGCCTCTTCAAATGGAATGGACGTCATTCTGGCGAGGGGGTGCGAATTCGAGACCGCCAATATGAGCCGGTCTGAGCGGTACGGCAGGACTTGCAGAGATTCGGGCCTGACATTGCCAGCGACTATCCCGACGTCCGCAGTGCCTTCACTGACTGCGCGCACCACGTCATGGCTCAGCCGTTCGCGAAGCTCGACGTTTACGTCGGGGTGTTCGGCGAGAAAGTCTCGCAGGTCGTTAGGTAGGAATTCAGTCGTAGCCGTGGTGTTCGCGAAGATTCGGACATGACCTTTGATGCCGCGCGCGTACTCCTGCATGTCGCCACGCAACTGTTCGAGCTGCGACAGGACGAGCCGGGCGTGGTGAAGGAACGCCTGACCCGGTGGCGTGAGGGTAACTCCCTGGCTGGTCCGATACAGCAGTTTGGCTCCCATGCTTTCTTCCAGATTCTTGATCCGGGTGCTCGCTGCGGGTACGGACATATGAAACCGCTCGGCACCACGTGTCAAGCTATCCGTCTCAGCAATACATGTGATGAGACGAAGATCGACCAGATCGAAATGCATGGCCATGATACGTGCTCCGAATGAAAGATGCCCCGTAGATTGAATGTAGCAAATCGCAGAAATCCGCAAATCAGTATCTGCGATGTTCTCACAAATATTTTCCGGAATCGGAATCGGGAATAGTGGCAGGATATTGCAGATGACTTGCATGATACTAATTTTACTAATTATGCAAAACGGCTCTTTCAAAAATGGAGTGGGTAAGAATTTGCACACTTTTTGAGCACTCCGGGGTGCGTGGGTGACAATGCCCCACCCCTAACCCCGCCCCAAGGCGGGGAAGTCCTCGTCGCCGGACGGGCTCGGGGGCCGGCGCAGCAAGGCTTTGCCAGCCCCAAGCCCTCGAGCTTGTTTGGGAAAGTGAGCGCGTCAATGGTTCGCTTCGCCGGACGTCCCGTCCGCCATTGACCCACTCATTTTCCCGACCGACAACCCGCGTTACCCACTCGAAATTCGAAAGAGGCTGCAAAACTCCGTAAAATTCAGCGGCATCATCCGCGCGGCAGACATTAACGCCGGCCGATTCAAGGGCTTCCTGGGTCGATTTGCCCATGGCGACTTGCCAAGGATTGAATTCGCCCCACTTTCCGCGCATGGTGACCAGCATCACGATGGGCATGCGGCATTCGTGTTGCAGCGAGAGCATATTGATGCAATTACCCACGCCACTCGACTGCAGCAGCAGTACGCCGCGCTGGCTACCGACCCATGCGCCGCCCCATCATGACCACCCCTTCTTCTTCGGTGGTCAGGGAACCGCATGGATTTCGGCGTCTGCTCTCGCAGAGGTCGATAAGAAGTTTGTGCCCCGCGGCGGGCACGTATGCCACTTGCCGCACGTCAGCGGCTTTGAAGTGCTCGAAGATTGTTTCCCGGCCAGTTGACTGACATGATGACGAGTTTTGGTAGGTTGATAAAAACGGGTAGCCGTCGCGCCACGCAGGGCTGATCGATTGCCGTGCTTTGATGAGTGATAGCGTGCATCAGCAAAAGTCGTCGCTCAATTACTGATTGCGGAATGCGCGATTAGGCTGGAGTTAACGGGTTTGGCCCACGTGAATTCACCCACATACCTTTCCCTATTGGCTGGCGCGTGCATTCGACTGGCTGAAATGCTGTGTTCCAGAATGCCAAATTCCAACCCTCGGTTCGAGTAAGCACACTAGCGTGCAAGCCGATTGGAGAGCAACCATGAAGATTATTGTGCCAGTCAAAAGAGTGGTCGACTACAACGTGAAAGTCCGAGTGAAGTCGGACGGCACGGGCGTCGACATCGCGAACGTGAAGATGTCCATGAATCCGTTCGATGAAATCGCGGTGGAAGAAGCCGTGCGTCTGAAAGAAGCGGGCGTGGCGACGGAAGTGATCGCCGTGTCGGCGGGTGTCACGCAGTCGCAGGAAACGCTGCGCGCGGCGCTGGCCATCGGCGCGGATCGCGCCATCCTGGTCGAGTCGACGGAAGAACTGCAGCCGCTGGCGGTGGCGAAGCTGCTCAAGGCGCTGGTCGATAAGGAGCAGCCGCAACTGGTCATTCTCGGCAAGCAGGCTATCGACGACGATTCGAACCAGACCGGGCAGATGCTCGCCGCGCTGGCGGGTTTGCCGCAGGCGACGTTCGCGTCGAAAGTGGTTGTCGCCGATGGTAAAGCCACGGTTTCGCGCGAAGTGGATGGCGGCGCCGAAACGCTGTCGCTCACGTTGCCGGCTGTCGTTACGACGGATCTGCGCCTGAACGAGCCGCGCTATGTCACGCTGCCGAACATCATGAAGGCGAAGAAAAAACCGCTCGAAACGCTCAAGCCGGAAGACCTCGGTGTCGACGTCACACCGCGCCTGAAAACGCTGAAAGTGGCCGAGCCGCCGAAGCGCACGGCGGGTGTTAAGGTGCCGGACGTGAAGACGCTGGTCGAGAAGTTGAAGGCCGAATCCAAGGTGCTGTGAGGAGACCGACGAAATGACGAATCTTGTAATAGCGGAACACGACAGTGCGTCGATCAAGGCCGCGACGCTGAACACGATCGCAGCGGCGCAGAAGACTGGTGGCGATATTCACGTGCTGGTTGCAGGTCACAATGCGCAGGCGGCAGCGCACGCAGCCGCGAAAATCGCGGGCGTTTCGAAAGTGCTGCTGGCCGACGCGCCGCAACTCGCTGAAGGTCTCGCCGAAAACGTCGAAGCGACGGTGCTGAACATCGCGAAGGACTACTCGCATATCCTCGCGCCGGCTACCGCTTACGGCAAGAACATTGCGCCGCGTATCGCCGCGAAGCTCGACGTCGCGCAGATCAGCGACATCACGGCTGTAGACAGCGCCGACACGTTCGAGCGCCCGATCTACGCGGGCAACGCGATCGCCACGGTCCAGTCACAAGATGCGATCAAGGTGATCACGGTACGCACGACCGGTTTCGACCCGGTTGCAGCAGAAGGCGGCAGCGCGACGGTGGACAAGATCGAAGCCGCAGCCGATACAGGCCTGTCGCAGTTCGTGAGCCGCGAAGTGACGAAGCTGGACCGGCCGGAGCTGACCTCGGCGAAGATCATCGTGTCGGGCGGGCGGGGGCTGGGCAGTGGCGAGAACTACACGAAGGTGCTCCAGCCGCTCGCCGACAGGCTGAACGCAGCGCTGGGCGCCTCGCGCGCGGCGGTCGATGCGGGTTTCGTGCCGAACGACTATCAGGTCGGCCAGACCGGCAAGATCGTGGCGCCGCAACTGTACGTGGCGGTGGGCATCTCGGGTGCGATCCAGCATCTGGCGGGCATGAAGGACTCGAAGGTGATCGTGGCGATCAACAAGGACCCGGAAGCGCCGATCTTCAGCGTCGCTGATTACGGTCTGGTGGGCGATCTCTTCACGGTCGTGCCGGAGTTCGAGGCAACACTGTCTCGAGTGTAGTGCGGGAAAAATCAACGTCCAAAGAGGTGGCAAGTGAGCAATCTGAGCGAGATGGGTCATATCCGAGCGGTGGCGGCATTGGCCGCTAACGCCGAAGATGCCTTAATTTGGCGGTGGTTCGCTCTGCTCCTTGAGGAGAAGCGAATTCGCTGGTGCTGCAGCGGTGACAACTGGTTCGTGAGCGTCGACAACAGACACCTTGCCACGGATAATAGCTTCGACAATGCTATTCGGATCGCGAGGAAAGCCACGCAAGAATTATGGCTCTTTTGAAAACGGAGTGGGTGACGGCCTTCAGCGGGCATGCGAGTTGAAGGCGGAGAAGTCGAGTTTGCCTGCGATGAGAAACAGGACCGTTCGCATGGTTTCGAAGCGAGCGTATCCGCGTGCCTTGCGCTTGGCGGCCTGAAACAGTCCATTGATGGCTTCGATGAAGCCGTTCGTCTGGCGGGTCTGGGTCCAGGCGACGATGCCGTCGAAGTGTCGGCGAATCAATCGCACGACGTCCTTCATCGGTTCGACCTTCGAACGCATAACGTTGGTGCACCACTGCTGCAGCATGTCGGAGACGACATTGATTTGCTTGCGCTCGAGAATGTCCGTTCTCCACTTTCCTCTGTGGCCCCCGCTACCGGCGCGAGTGCTTTTCCGTTGCGTTAGCGGGCAATGATCCGCGCACGTGCAGCTTCAGGCGACACCGCGATTGCGCGCTATCGCCTCATGAAACAACGTTTCCACTTCGCCCAAGTATCCCGAAAACGCATCGTAGAAACCCGGATTCGAGCGTGCCTTTTGCAACCGGGCCGACAACAAGCGAGCGCACAACATCTGCATCATGGGATCGTTATCTGGATCGGCTGCATTAATCGCCAGCACCTTGCAGGCGATCAAAAACGCGCCGAGTTTGCCTCGTGCCAAGGCCGATCCTCTCATCCCGTCCAACTCTCGCACAACGTCCAGCCGATTGAACGCCGCGTCTACGAAAGCCTGATCGTTGTGCTGCGCCTTCAACTCTGCACGGACCTTATCGTTTTTTCCTAACCGTTCAACCAACTGCGCCTCACATTCCTTCCGCGAAACGGTTTGACATAATTAAAGGGATCGACGTTTAATTCGTAATCCTATGTTTACCGGGCCAAAGAGGCTTCAATTTGTGCAGGAGGCTGCTGCACAAATTCTGGATTCGCCCATGCCTTCAGGTGACAATTTGCGCAGGGCGGGGAGGGCTGGCTTGCGCTGGATCAGTGTGGCGACACGCTCTTCAAGTTTCTGATAATCGAAACGTCGAAGGGGAAAGATTGCCTGTCTCACGAGGCCACGATGAAGCGTCTCGAATTGACGATTGGCGACCTGCCCGGAGCCTGGCGGGTTTTTCTTTGCCTGCGGGCGCGAGCTACATACGGCGGTGGAGTCTCTCAACCGTTCAGTTGCGATTCGACGTTCAGGACGATCCGTGCGACCGGGTTGTTGTCTGCGGATTGCGGCGCGAACTTGATCTGGGCGACGGTGACGATACCGAGAGCGACGACCAGGAGTGCTCCAGACGCGGCGATGCGGGTAAGGTATTTCACAAGGACCTCATTTTGATGATGTAGACAGATACTGGGCGTAGCTGACAGAAGTGTCGACTCAACTTCAGCGCATCTCGGTCCGCAACCCGGCAACGCCCGACGCGGTCGTCGAATCGCGCTTGCCGAACGAAATTTGTGCAGCGCAGTATAACACAACCATTAGACCGCATCTACCGATTACAGGGGCTTGTGCAGTGCACTATAAATGGTTTATCCGTATGCCCGGTGCGACATCCCGTCGCGAGCAGATGCTTAATTGCTTGAGCATTTCGCGTATGAAGGACTTCTGCAGGCCGTAACGGGCCGTCATGCTATGTGGGTGATTCGCAGGCATTGACGATGTCGAGGAAGCAGTCTCGACAGTCTCGCCGCTGGAGCCTGCTAGTTGAAGACGGGTTTGCGGACAGTATCAATTGCGCTATAATTAGGTATCAACTGATACTTTTGTCGGGAGTCGCATGGCACTGATTACGCCTGAGGCAGTGGCCGCAGTCATGGAACTGCGGCAGGTCCCGCACACGCTCGCGGAACTCGAAGCACTTGTCCGCGACGGACTGCCCAAGTCCGCGCTGCGCGCGGGCGTCGAACATGCGACGCAGGGCGCTGACGCCCGGCGTGCGCTACTTGCCCGCATCATCCCCGAAGCGACTTATAAGCGGCGTCGCGATCGGCTGACGCCAGACGAATCGGAAAAGACTGAGCGGCTGGCCAGGATCGTAGCGACGACGGCCTACGTCTGGAACGACGAAGAGGACGCGCGGGAATTCCTGTCGACGCCGCACCCGGAGCTCGAAGGGCGGGCGCCACTCGATGTTGCGCTGACCGAACTCGGCGCGCGCCGGGTCGAAGAGCTGCTCTGGAAACTGTTTTATGGATTGCCGGCGTGAAGTTGTTTCGAATCGCCGACACTCGACATACGGTCTGGAGCGGCACCGGTGCGATGCTGGTGGGCGGCCGCTTCAATAGTCCGGGGCGACCGGTCATCTACGCCGCGTCGACCTTCGCCGGTGCGATGCTCGAGGTTCTTGTTCATGCGCGCATCGGCAAGGTACCGAAGACTCACGGATGGGTTGAAGCAGCGGTTCCCGACGATATTCGCGTCGAACTCCATTCGGCCGGATCGTTGCCAGGAGGATGGGATGCGGCAGCACTGCAGGCGGCAAGGGAGTTCGGCGACGCCTGGCTGACCGAGTCGCGTACCGCGCTCCTGATTGTCCCTTCTGTCGTCGTCCGTGCAGAGTTCAACGTGCTGGTCAATCCCGCACACCCAGACGCGACGCGGATTGTTGTGACCGAGCCGCAACCCGTGGTGTGGGATGAACGCCTCTTTGTGATGCCGACGGTCGGACACTCCTAGATTACGATGGGTGCTCGGCTAGCCTCGCCTCGACACTTTGCTCCTCAACGGAAATGACTGCGACGTGGCTTCCAGTTTAGTTCGCAATCGCCACTCGCAATGGCCAGTGCAGCGTCTTCTTGTATTCTCCATGTCTGGTTGCCAAAGCCGACACGGCTGTCAGTTTTTCTTAAATTCCCCGGTTGATTTGACATAATGTTTATGATCAACATTTGGACATGTCAGAGCTTTTTAGTAATGTCTGGTTCTGGCTCATTAGAAATGTCCGGTTCCCGGCTCCGGGCCGGCGGCTGTGGCGCATGCTGCGGCATGAGCACAGCCCGGGAGCCGGACATGAACGGACGTGGATTCATCACGATCAGCATGCACGAGCTCGAGCGTGTGAAGATCATCGACGCGGTCGTCCGGCGGCGGCTGACGGTCGTGCTGGCGGCTGAGCGGCTGCAGCTGTGTGAGCGTCAGGTCAGCCGGCTGGTGCGGCGCTACGAGGCTGCAGGACCGGCTGGACTGGTATCGGCGCGGCGTGGGCAACCGAGTAACCGCGAACTGCCGGTGGATGTCCGGGCACGGGCCATGGCGCTGGTGCGTGAGCGCTACGCGGATTTCGGGCCGACGCTGGCGTGCGAGAAGCTGGCCGAATGTCATGGCGTGGTGCTGGCGAAGGAAACCGTGCGGCGCTGGATGCGCGATGCCGGGCTATGGATCCCACGCAAACAGCGGCCGCCGAAACTCCACCAGCCGAGAAACCGCCGCGCCTGCCTGGGCGAGCTGATCCAGATCGACGGCAGCGATCATCGCTGGTTCGAGGAGCGCGCGCCGGCGTGCACGCTGCTGGTATTCATCGACGATGCGACCAGCCGGCTGATGGCGCTGCACTTCACGGCGACCGAGTCGACCTTCAGCTACTTTGAGGCGATGCGTAGCTACCTGGAACAGCATGGCAAACCGGTCGCGCTGTATAGCGACAAGGCGAGCGTGTTTCATTGCAATAGCCATTCGGTGACGCCTGGCAAGGGCGTGACGCAGTTCGGCCGGGCGTTGTATGAACTGAATGTCGATACGTTCTGCGCCAACAGCAGTCAGGCCAAGGGGCGCGTCGAGCGCGCCAATCTGACGTTGCAGGATCGCCTCGTGAAGGAACTGCGGCTACGCGGCATCAGCACGAAGGAGGCGGCCAACGCTTATGCGCCCCACTTCATCGCTGACTTTAATGGCCGGTTCGGCAAGGTTCCGAAGAGCACATTCGATGCGCACCGGCCACTGCGTGCGGAAGACGATCTGGACCTGATCCTGACATGTCGCGTGCCGCGGCGCGTGTCGAAGGTGCTGACGGTGCAGTACGACCGGGTGATCTATCTGCTTGAAGACACGGTGGCAAACCGCAGCCTCATTCACAGTTATCTGGACGTGTTCGAGTATCCGGACGGGCGCATCGAGGTCCGGGTCAATGGCGCTGCCCTGCCCTGTGTGCCGTATGACCGGCTCTCGGAGATTGATCAGGCGGCGGTGGTCGACAACAAGCGGCTGGGACACACGTTGCAGATGGCGCAGGTGATCCAGGCGCAGCGTGATGACCGGCGCGCATCGGGCTCGCCATCGAGGACGAATCAGGGCGAAGCGCCGCGACCGAAGGAGCGCAAGGTGGGCACCCGCAAGCAGCGGGAACTGACGCGTGAAGAGCTGAATGAGGCGATCCTGAGAACTGCCGGAACGCGGGCAGGCTCGGTGTTTAAAAGCCCTTCCAGATAAGATTTCTGAACCTCAGAACCGGACATTTCTAAAAAGTCCAGACCCGGACATTTGAAACCAGCCTCGACATGGACATGAACGATCGTGCTTTTTTATGCAGCCATCAGACGCGCATCAACCCAACAGTCATCGCCAGCCAACGTCGGGTTACCGGGTCAGGAAATCGTTGACGGTCAGCCGCAGCGGCTCATCGGGCCGCGCCAGTAACTTTCTTTGTGCGACCGCGACGATGCGGTTGCGGCCGCTTTCAAATGTTTTGAGCGTGCGCGTCGCGTCGGCGCTACGCGGTAGCCAGAAATGCTCTTCGAGTGCGTCACGCGCAATTGCGCCTTCGACCTCGCGGCCGCGGATCGCTAGCATGAAAACCACGGCGCGTCCGTCCGGCGAGACGGCGGGCGCGCGATCAAGAACTTCCATGACGCACCTCGACGATATGATTCACGGCGTTTCTATTTGTACTGGGCCGCGCAGCGATAAATCTACCAGAAGTTGAAAGCAGCGCAATCGTCAATGGCGCAACGGTTCAGCCTCGCCAGGTATTCGTTATCGTTAATCGCCAGGCGACGTGTCTGCTCGTTATTTTTCAGGCGGCCGTTGTGTTGTAGACGGGTTTGTGTTCTGTGGTGTACGTAGCCGGGATAGCCGGTTAGTCGCGTATTGGAAATCAACATTCCCCGTTTTGGTGAGCTTTTCCGGGAGTACGCGTGTGCCGCCATCTGGCGAGTGGTCCGACACTACAACGTGAAAACACCCATAAGGCTGAATTTACCAGCGGGAGCGCAATAGTCGTTTCTGGAGAAGCGTTCGGAGATCGCGGCGCGTATCGGTGACGACGTGAATGTAAATCATGTCGTCGCGCACCTCATAGATAACCCGGTTCTGTCCGCTCGAGGCTTCCCGGAAATTCAGACCGCCGAAATCTGCAAGCTCGGCCGGGACATAACCGCTCTGTGGGAACTGCCTGATATTGCTAAACGTGACGGTCAATTCCGCGGACGTCTGCTTCCACGTCTCGGCACCGAAGCTTTTGAGGATGTAGCGACGCAAATCCTTCGTATCCTCCTGCGCCTCGCCGAGAACCAGGAGCTTGAACTTCGTCTGCCCCATCAGCGTATCTGCTCCTTCCGGTCAAGGTCGTCGAGTTCGGCGAGAAACGCGTCTGCATCCCTGAATTTCCCCTGGTCGATGTCCTTCTGGCCCAAGGCCAGAATCTTGAGCAGCGCCAGCGTTTGCTGGGTGTCCTCATAGCTTTGCACGTCCTGAACGACGAGCTTCGCTTCGCCATTCTGCGTGATAAGCAGCGGCTCGCCAGAAGCCGTCAAATCCTTGACAATCTGCGCTGCGTCGCTTTTCAGGTAGCTGATTGGCTTTACGTGGTCTGCCAAGCGCATCTGATCCTCCGTTCGTCGCCTCAGTTAGACCGAATATAGACTAAATTCAGTTTTTATGCAAAATCCTGAGTCAGGCTGGGCCGCTCGTGAACTGCCCCTGGGGGCTCGATTTACCCATCAACAAAATACGCTGCAGCTCGACGCCATTCATTGGTCGCCAAGAATGCGCCGCCCTATCCTGCTTCGCCCGCCTAACGGGTCACCTTGCTCGGGCAGGACCTGTCCGCAGTCCAGGCGAACCACGTCTAGTCGCTAGAACTCGCCCCCTATTTGGGTGCAATTGCAGGCACACGAGATATTGCGAACGACTCCGATGTGTTCGAGGGCTAAAATCCGCTGCGTAGCGGTTAAGAACTGGCTGGAGCGACGTATCCCCATGATCATGACCGGCTTCACGCTGCCTTCGCTTTTTGTCACCGGCACACTACGGTGGTGCCAGAGGCACAATGCAAAGCCGATGTCCCACACGACGAATTGACGATCCAGGCGAGAGACGAGTTCGAACGACCTTGCCCCTCGAAGGACGGCGCGGCCGTAGCACGAACCTCGTCAGTACACTTCCGTCAGAACTTGTGGCGGATCCCAACCGCGGCCAGTGCCTGCGTATCCGAGCCGGAATTGACGCCGTACGATCCGATCGATGCATTAGCCGCGATCACACGGCCTGAGCTATTCAGCGTTGTCCCGCTGGACTTCTGGTAGCCCGCTAACGCATACAGCTCGGTGCGTTTTGACAATGCGTAGTCGTAGCCGATATTGAACTGGTTATAACTCGCCGAAGCAGCGCCATCCGATTTCGTATAGTTGTACCCGAACGCCGCGCGTGAAGCCGGCGTGAACTGGTACGCGGCCAGCACTGCACCCGAGTTGAATTTTTCGGTCTCGCCGAACGTCGACAGGCTGTCGCGACCATACTGCATATTGCTGTATGACAGGCCCAGGGTCAGCGCGCCCAGCACGTATCGCGCACCAACTCGCGCAATCTGGATCGACCTGGCCGATGCATAGCCCTGATTCACCACGGTGCTGAACAGCGAATCGGACGAGCTGGTCCACGTGCGCACACCGTTGGTCGCGGTACGGCCGCCATTCGCATAGAAATAGCCGGCCGCCAGCGCAAACGGTCCTTGCGTATAGCTGGCGCCCGCACTGTAGGTCTGCCCCTCTGCCACGCTGCCAGCCGCTCCGCCGAACGCGTACAAAGCCTCAAAGCTCAAACCGCGATAAGTCGGACTGATGTACTTGACCGAGTTGCTGACACGCAGGCTGTTGTCGTAGTTGTCCGCGTCACCCGGCGTCGCAAAGGTGCCGCCGAAGTACGAATCGCCGGTCAGCGGCTGAACCACATCCACGACCGGATCGTATTGCCGGCCGAGCGTACCCGTGCCCCAATTCGCGCCACTCAGCCCGACCACCGCCTTGCGGCCGAACTCACGGCCGCCCTGATTCAGCACGCCGGTCCCCGCATTGAAGCCGTTTTCGAGCTGAAACAGCGCGAGCAGGCCATTGCCCAGATCCTCTGTCCCACGCAGCCCCCAACGGCCGCCCGACATCGTGCCGCTGGAGAACTTCACCAATGTGCTCTGATTCGCGCCATTCGTTCCCGCTGCGTTGTGCACGTAGGCGATGCCGGCGTCGACGGTCCCGTAGAGGGTGACACTGCTTTGTGCATGCGCCGTGGCCGCGACCGACATTGAGCCGACGGCGATCAGCGATGTGACTGTACGTTTCATCTTCGATTCTCCAGGAGTCGTATTGCTGTTTATGGTGTTGCGTGAGCTATTGCCCGAGGTACCGCTTAAACTCGATTTCGCGGGACGTGACGAACCACCGCGCCGGACGGCGCGTCGTTCTCCAGTAGTCAGTTTTTTTCCCGCGCGCCGTCAGCCGCTGGGGCCGCGACGGCGCATCTGCGGAAGTGGCCGCTAAATCTCGATGAGATTCAGGAACTGGCGCACCCGGGGACTGCCCGAGCCGCCAAAGAAAGCTTCAGGTGTCGTATCCTCGACGACCACCCCGCCGTCCATGAACACGACCCGGTCGGCGACGTCCTGCGCAAAGCGCACTTCATGAGTGACGACGAGCATCGTCATCCCTTCTTTGGCGAGCTCGCGCATCACCACGAGCACGTCCTCGCGAAGCGCCGGATCGAGTGCGGAGGTCGGTTCGTCGAAGAGAATGACTTCAGGCTCCATCGCCAGCCCGCGAGCAATCGCGACGCGCTGCTTCTGCCCGCCGGAAAGACGCGCCGGGTACTCGTGTGCCTTCGCCGCCAGACCCACCCGGTCGAGCAGGCGCATGCCACGCTCGACGGCTTCGCTTTTTTTCATGCGCTTGACGCTGACCAGCCCTTCCGTCACGTTTTCCAGCGCGGTGCGATGAGGGAACAGATTGAAGGATTGAAAAACCATCGCGGTACGCTGGCGGATTGCCTTGATCTTCTTCTGATCGTCTCGCGACGTTTTCGGCGTACCGTCACGCACGACTTCAATGCCACACACCGTGATGGACCCCACGTCCGGCATCTCCAGGAAATTCAGCGACCGCAGAAGCGTCGTTTTGCCGGAACCCGACGGGCCCATGATGACAACTACCTCGCCCTGCCTGACGCTGAAATCCACACCTTGCAGTACCTTGTTCGTGCCGAACGATTTGGCGAGCCCTCGTACGGTAATCGTATTGATATCTCTATTCACTGGAAGCGCCTCGACACGCGGTTCTCAAGGATCGTTTGCACAATCGTCAGGATCTGGTTGATAAGCCAATAGATGAAACCGACCATCAGGAACATCTCCATGTAGCGGAACGTCGAGGCACCGACCTGATCAGCCACACGCGTCAACTCGACCACAGTGATCGTCGAGGCGAGCGACGTGTCCTTGATCAGCGCAATCATCCGGCTGCCGACCGGCGGGATGGCGATGCGCAATCCTTGCGGCAGAATGACCCGCGACATCGCTTTCCAGTAACCCATGCCGAGCGACATCGCCGCTTCCCATTGGCCGCGGTCCACCGCGTTGATACCGGAGCGGAAGTTTTCGCTCAGATAGGCCGCCGAAAACAACGTCAGGGCAAGCAGCGCGGCAGGCACGGGATCAAGCACGATCCCGTAGCGCGGCAAGCCGAAGTACATCAATAGAATCTGTACCAGCAGCGGCGTGCCGCGGAATACGGAAACATAAGCAAAGGCCAGAGCGCGCAGCGTGGCAAAACGGGAGATGCGCGCCAATGCCACAAGCAGACCGAGCGTCGACCCCAATACAAAGGAGCTCAGTCCCAGAAAAACGGTCATCAGCACCGCGCTCTTGAGCAAAGGAAGCGAGCGAACGAACAGTTCCAGCATCGACTACTCCTTCTGCTCTTTGGCTTTCGCGATCGTGCCGACCATGTCGTAGTTCGGCCCAACCCATTTTTTTGCCAGGCGCTCGACCGTTCCATCAGCCATCATGTTATCGATAGCCTTATTCACTGCCGCCAGAAGCGCGGGCTGGTTTTTCGCGAGCGCCGGCGCGGACAACTGATAGATAAGCGGCTCGCCCACTTCTTTCACCGGCAGATGGTTCACGTTCGCGTACTTCATGCCGCCGAAGTGCGAAATGATCACCGCGTCGATTCGCCCGGTGCCCAGATCGCTGAAAACGAGACCACCATTGTCGTAGCTACGGATATCCGAGTCCTTGAGATGCGTCCGCGCCCAGGTCTCGTTGCTGGAGCCGGTGGTGACCCCAACACGCTTACCCTTCAGGTCGCGCTGACCCTTGATGTCAGTGTTATCCACCCGCACGAAAATGCGGAAGTCTTCCACGCCGTACGGAAGACCAAAGTCAACCTGCTTGCTGCGCTCGGGTGTCGGAGTCAGGTCGTTCATCACGATGTCGTACTTGCCCGACTTCAGCCCTTCGACGAAATTCTTGAACGAGTCGGCGACGAAGACGACCTTCGGCACGCCGATCCGCTTCGCCAACTCCTTGGCAATTTCGACGTCGTATCCGGCAGGCTGGTTACTGTTGTCTAGCAGGCTCCACGGCGGACTGCTTTGCGTATTGGCCACACGAAGCACGCCGGTTGATTTTGCGCTCGCGAGGAGATCGGCCGCCTGAGCCTGGGTGACCGCACCGGCCAGTAAGCCGAGTACGAGCCAGGCGGCGGATCGGGTCTGGCGCACCCAATTTTTAAATCGGTTCATCTTGCTCTCCTCCAAAGTTCGGTTTGAATGTTCGGTGGTCATGCGCCGGCTCCGTCTGCCACGCGCCCGAACGCATCGAGCGCCGCCTGCAAGTCCTGCAACAGCAACCCGGGAGCTTCCAGTCCGATCGAAAGCCTGATGATGGGCTGATCGGTTAGCGGGAACGGTCGGTCCGCCTGCAACGGCGCCGGGTAGTAGGCCGCGAGACTGTGCACACCGCCCCAGCTTGCACCGATGGAAAAGTGCTGCAATGCGTCAAAAAAGGCGGTGAAAGCTGGCTCCGGTGCGGGCTTGAGAATCAGCGAAAAGAGACAGCCATTGCCGTTGAAGTCCCGCTTCCACAAGTCGTGGCCTGTGTCCGACGCCAGCGCGGGAAACAATACCTTGTCGACCACCGGCTGCCGCTCCAGGGCTTCGGCGATCTCCAGCGCGGTGCGACTCTGCGCGGCAAACCGCACCTGTAACGTCTCAAGTCCGCGCAGTACGAGGAAACAGTCGTCAGGGCTCGTCTGCTGCCCGAGAATGCTTTGCGTTTCACGCAGCGTCGCGTAATAGCCCGTGTCGTTCATGCTGATCGAACCCAGCAACAAATCGGAGTGGCCTCCGAACAGCTTGGTAGCCGCCTCGACACTGAAGTCGACGCCGTGATCGAGCGGCCGGAAAGCGAGCGGGCTGGCCCAGGTGTTGTCCATCATCGTCATCACACCATGACGCTTCGCCACTGCCACGATTGCCGGAATGTCCGGCATTTCCATCGTGACCGTGCCGGGCGACTCCATGCAGATCAACTTCGTGTTCGGCTTGAGATACTTTTCGATGTCGGCGCCGATCGCCGGCGGATAGAGTTCCACGTCGACGTTGAATCGGGCCAGCCAGTTCTGTGCGAACGTCTTCAGCGCACCGTAACAGGCGGCTGAGACGAGCAGATGGTCGCCGCCTCGAACGAAGCCCATCACCGTCGTCATCAACGCGGACTGGCCCGACGGCGTGACCACGCAGTGGGCCCCACCCTCGAGTGCCGCGATCCGGCGCTCCAGTTCACGCGCGGTGGGCGTGCCGGTAATCCCGTAACTGAAACCGTCCGGCTGCCGCTCCTTGCGGCGCGCGAAGTCGGCCAGCGAATCGAACACGACGGTCGAGGCGCGCATGACTGCGGGCGAGAGGCTGCGAAACGGCTGATGAGCGGGCGGGTTCTGGTCGATGTCTTTCATAGCTGTCTTGAAGTGCCTTGGGAAGCGAAATTGATGAAATGAAGTTTACTTACCTGCGGGTTTGACTCAACATCAGAAATAATTAGGTCGATAAGCAGGGGTTATATGGGGATACGCGATATCGAAGTGTTCCGTGCGGTCATGACGGCCGGCAGCACGAGTAAGGCAGCGGGTCTGCTAGAGATTTCGCAGCCAGCCGTCAGTCAGGCGATCCGGCGCCTGGAAACAATGGCGGACTTCAAGCTGTTCGAGCGTGTGCGCAGCCGCCTCGTGCCAACCCAGGAAGCCATCGCGTTGATGCGCGACGTCGACCGGTATTTCCTTGGGTTTGAAGTCATCGAGCACCGCATCCGCAGTCTTCGCTCGTATGGTTTGGGACGGCTGGCGATTGCCTCGCTACCCGCATTGGGCACGGGATTTTTGCCGCGAGTCATTGCAGCATTCGACGCCGCCGCGCGCGACGTGCAGATCTCGCTACAGGTAATGAGCTCGCGCGAGGTTCACGAGAAAGTCTCGGCAGGGCAGGTGGATTTCGGTCTGATGTCAGACGAGATGTCCATGGCCGGTCTCGAGCATTCCGCGTTCGTCAGAATGCCCGGCGTGGCGGTGATGAGCGCGCGACACCCGCTCGCGGGGCGATCGTCCATCAAGGCGGCAGAGTTGGTAGATACGCCGTTTATCGCACTCAATCCCGAAGACAGCACGCGCTTGCGGCTGGAAACTCAACTGACCAGCTTGGGCATTGCGCTAAAACCGCTGGTCGAGACGCCCTACTCCCATACGGTCTGCGAACTCGCGCTCGCTGGGGTAGGAATCGGTCTCGCACATCCGATCGTTGCACTGGATTTTGTTGAACGTGGTCTGGTCGTCAAACCGATCGACATCGAAGCGGTCTTCACCGGCGTGCTCGTGTTCAGGCCCGGCACGCCGCTGGCCGAGAACGCCAGGCAGTTTCTACGTCAGATGCGGATGCAACTCGGGCTTGACCAGAAAGCGTTGGAGGTGGCGATGGCTGCTCCTGATCTGACGGGACAGAAGCCCCCCGCTTCGAACCAGACACGTCGCAAGAGCGTGTCGCGCGGTAGCGCGGCGAAGAAATAGGACGACGACGAACCGTCATGCGGCGAGCAAAAACGGCTCGGCAGGAACACAAGAAATTAAACAATGGACACTGTTCAGTCGCCAGCAAAAGCTATCTGGTCAATAAACTGTTGCTATATTCCAGCCCGCCGGTCACATGCAGTACCTCGTTATTATCGGGTCAATCCGGCGCGTGCCCAAGAGATCGCCCCCAGTGCGCACAGCACAGCACCGAATGAAGGTCAGACGGGCTATCCGCCCCTTTATCCCGCGATTTCTTCGCTCGCCGCAGCGTCGCTCCAATCTGACCGGCGATCTCCCGGATAGAGGGCGATTCAGGCGGAGCACTTGCCGAAGAGGTCGTTGCGTTATTGATTCCGGCCGCCGATAAATTTCGGATGCCTACGTTTGTTTAATTATGTTGGGGTACTCTCAAGAGACGGACTTTTTCGTACGCCGGAGCCGAAACTATCAGGTTGAAGCCCAAGAGTTGAGCCGCCACGTGTCAGACAATTTCAAGTCAAACTTCACCTTGAAGCAGTTTCGTTCCAAACCTGACGGCCGGCTGAGTTATCGACTGTCTCGGCAGTTTGATTCGTGATGCCACTCCACCCATTGAAAGATTCCACGATGAACAATCCCGATACCGCGAATGTTTGCGCTGCAAGCAACCAGTCTCGCGCGGGCTTGCTGCGGTGCGGCCTTAACCTCGAATACGTCACCCTTGGCTGGAATGTCGTAGGTGTGGTCGTAGTCGCCGTTGCCGCGCTACAAGCCGGCTCTGTGGCGTTGGCGGGATTCGGTCTCGATTCACTGATCGAAATCTTTGCGTCTGTGGTCGTCGTCTGGCACCTCACCGAGAGCAAGCGACATAACGAAAAGCTTGCCCTGCGCCTGATCGGTGTAGCCTTTCTCGCGCTGGCAGCCTATGTCATCGTTCAAACCGTATACATCCTTATCGCAGGTGGTCGCCCAGCTCCGTCTGTTCTCGGCATCGTGTGGCTTGCCGTGACAGTGCTTGCGATGCTGCTCCTGGCCTGGGGTAAGAAAGTCACGGGACGACAACTCGACAATCCGGTCTTGACCGCCGAATCGCGCGTGACCGTAATTGACGCCTACCTGGCAGGTGCCGTGCTCGTCGGCGTGGCCTTGAATGCCCTTCTAGGATGGTGGTGGGCTGACCCGCTCTCTGGACTGGTCATTGTCTACTACGCAATAACGGAGGGGATGGCCCATTGGCGCGAAGGCAGCAATGTCACCGGGCAGCAATGACTCGATTGTCCAGGCATCGCGTTGATCGGGTACCGCCGAGCTCGCCGCACATGACGACGAGCTACCGGTTGGGGGACGGCGTCCCATAGAAGCAAGAGGGCTTTCCAGCCAGGCCAGTCAATTTTTGACCTTCGACCCTGGCTAACTGCGCGGTAGTCCAACAAATTCCGTTTCCCGCAATACCGCAGCGGCTTTGGAATTTTGCGCTAGAATCACTGTATATCCATACAGTATTCAGCCAGCCGTTGCCATGACCCGCCCCGCCACCGTTACCGCGCAGATATGCCCGCCAGACGAGCGGACACGTTCTATCGATGCTCTGGTCGATGCGACTATGTATCCGGGCGTGGGGGGAATAATGCTCTGGCGCGGCTCCCAGCTTGCTGCGGGCGGAACGCGGGTGATTCCGTGCGGAAACGATGCGATGGCCTCCGAGTTGCCTGGTGGCGGTTGGCCAGTCGGGGCGCTCACAGACTTGCTGGTACAACAAGCCGGATGCGGTGAGTTGAGGCTGATGAGACCAGCTCTGGCCCTAAGTGACGCACGCCCGGTCATTTTGATCCAGCCGCCCCATCGTCTGCAGTTGAGCGCATTCGGGTGGTGGGGGATGACGGGGAAAAATCTCACTGTGTTACGTGCGACATCGACGGCCGATGCCCTCTGGTCTGCCGAGCAGGTGCTGCGAGCGGGAACGTGCGCGGTACTTGTCTTTTGGCAAAGTCACGCGAGGCCAGAGGCGTTGCGCCGGCTGCATTTAGCCGCTCAGACCGCGGAGACCCTCTTTGTAATGGTACGGCCGCTTGCGGCGGCGGCAGACTCTTCGCCTGCACCGCTAAGGCTGGCCCTGCGGTCAGCACGAGGTGGCGTCAACGTGGAATTCGTGAAGCGTCGCGGACCGAGGCGCGATGAACCCCTGTTCGTGCCGCTTACTCCTTCGCCTATCCTGAACCAGAACCGACATGCAATTGTGGATCGGAGTCCACCTCCCGTCGCTGTGCCTCGAAGTATTCCGGCCGATGTGGTCCTCTGAACCCGGCGCGGCGTTCGCCGTTGTCGAGCGGGAGCGGGTCGTCGCGTTCGATGGCGCCGCGCGCGCGGCCGGTGTACGTGCCGGCATGCGGCGCTCCGGCGTTCTGACGCTTGTGCCCGATGCTGAGGTTCGTGAACGCGACGTCGATCGGGAGCGGGACACGTTGAGTGCGCTGGCCACGAGCTTGATGCAGTTTTCACCCCAGATCACGCTCGCCGAAGAAAACTCTGTCCTCGTCGACGTGTCGGCGAGCCTCCGTCTTTTCGGGGGCATTCGCCCTTTGCTGCGTGCCATGAGGGGCGTCGCCAATGCAATAGGTGTGACTGCATCGTTCGCCGCAGCTCCAACGGGAGAAGGTGCCTGGCTGCTTGCCCGGCGCGGTGGTTGGGCGCTCTCTCACCGATCACTCCTGGGAAGACTGTCGCGACTGCCGGTCGTGCTACTGCCGCCCGCACGAAAATATGCAGAATGGTTCGCGGGCGTGGGCTGTCAGACGATCGGTGAGCTGATGCGGCTACCGCGCGCGGGACTAAAAAAGCGCTGCGGAATCGCGTTGCTTGACATGATTGACCGTGCAACGGGCGCTGCGCCCGAGGTATACGACTGGCTTGAGTTGCCGCCGGCGTTCTCCGCGCGGCTGGAGATGCCGGACCGCATCGGACATGCCGAGTCCTGTCTTTTTGCTGCGCGTCGGCTCATCGTCCAGATGACCGGCTGGCTCGTGAACCAGCAACTCGCCCTTGCGCGGTTCGAAATCCAGCTTGAGCACGAGCGCGGCCGCGCGGCAATTGAACCTACAACGATCGATATCGCGCTGGCCGAACCGACGTGGCACGAAGAGCATCTTGTGCGGCTGCTGCGTGAGCGCCTTTCGCGCGTCGAACTGGCCGCCGCAGTCATCGCCATCCGGATCGACGCGCGCGACGTGCAGCCGGCCGTTCCTGCATCCCGCTCGCTGTTCCCCGAACCAGGTGGGTCGCCCGCAGACCATGCCCGCCTGATGGAGTTGCTTGTCGCGCGGCTGGGTTCAGAAAACGTTCTGCGTCCGGCGCCTGCGGATGATCACCGACCTGAAGCAGCCGCCCGCTGGGTGCCGCTCACCGACGCGGCACGGTGGGCACCGCCGCCCGGCGACACACCGCGGCCGCTGTGGCTGCTGGAGGAGCCCGTCAAGCTGCTGGTGCGGGCACACCGGCCTTTCTATGCCACGCCATTACGCATGATGTCGCCAGGCGAGCGTCTCGAGGCGGGCTGGTTCGGGGGCGAACTCGTCACGCGCGACTACTTCGTTGCCGAATCGGACGACTTCGTCTGTTACTGGATCTATCGTGAACGGGTCGGCAGCCGCGACGATCAGGAAGCGCGCTGGTATCTGCATGGACTTTTCGGCTAACGACCATGGATACCGCTTCACCAGGCCTGCCCGGCTACGCCGAGCTGCAGTGCTGCTCCAACTTCTCATTCCTGCGGGGCGCGTCGCATGCGGAGGAGCTTTCGGCGCGTGCGGCTCAGCTGGGCTATGACGCCATCGCCGTCACCGACGAGTGCTCGTTCGCAGGCGTCGTGCGAGCCCACGTTGCAGCGAAGGAAGCGGGGATCAAACTGCTCGTCGGTACTCATTTTCATCTGACCAACGCCGATGGTACGCGTGCCGTCAGCCTGATCGCAATTGCGCAGAACCGTGAAGGGTATGGCAACCTTTCCGAACTGATCACGCTCGCCCGCACGCGTGCAACGAAAGGCGCCTACCTGTTAACTCCGCGCGATCTCGACCACGGCGAACCGCCATATTCTCATCTGCGCGGACTGCCTGACTGTCTGGTCATCGTCCTGCCTGATTTCCCGGCGACCGAGGCGCGCCTCGATGCGCAGGTTGAATGGGCATCGGCGACGTTCGCGGGACGGGCGTGGGTAGCGTTGACACTCCTCGCGCGGGCGATGGACGATATTCACCGGGACACCGTCGAAAGTGTGGCGAACCGTCACAACATGCCGGTCGTGGCCACTGGCAATGTGCTGATGCATGTGCGTTCGCGCAAGCCCCTGCAGGACACGCTCACATCAATCCGCGTCGGACGGCCAGTCGCAGAATGTGGCTTCGATCTTGCACCGAACGCCGAGCAGCATCTACGCTCCCGACTGCGGCTGGCTAACCTGTATCCGAGCCGTGCGCTCTCTGAAACGCTGAACGTCGCGGGGCGCTGTTCCTTCTCTCTTGACGAACTGCGATACGAATATCCCGACGAGCTGGTGCCCGATGGTATGACGCCCACCGCCTACCTGAGACAGGAGACCTATACGGGCGCACACAGGCGATTTCCCGCAGGTATCCCGCACGGCGTGCAGGAACAGATCGAACATGAACTCGCGCTGATCGCCGACCTGAAATACGAGCCGTACTTCCTGACCGTCTACGACGTTGTCCGGTTCGCCCGTGACACGGGAATTCTCTGCCAGGGGCGAGGGTCGGCGGCCAACTCCGCTGTCTGCTATTGCCTCGGGGTGACGGAGGTCGATCCCGCGCGCAGCAGCATGCTGTTTGAGCGGTTCATCAGCAAGGAGCGTGACGAGCCGCCCGATATCGATGTCGACTTCGAGCACCAACGGCGCGAGGAAGTCATCCAGTACATCTACGGAAAATACACGCGAACGCGCGTGGCGATCGCGGCGGCCGTCACGACGTATCGCCCGCGCAGCGCAATCCGCGAATCGGGCAAGGCGCTTGGCATCGATCCGCTCATCGTTGATCGTGTGGCGAAGGCGCATCACTGGTTCGACTCGAGTCAGGACCTGCTCACGCGATTTGCAGAAAGTGACTTGGACCCCGAGGTGCCGACAGTTCAGCACTGGGCGAGACTCGCCACGCAGCTGCTCGGCTTCCCGCGACACCTGTCGCAGCACAGCGGAGGATTCGTGATCGCGCGAGGCAAGCTCTCGCGCCTCGTGCCGATCGAGAATGCGTCGATGCCGGACCGAAGCGTGATCCAGTGGGACAAGGATGATCTGGAAGCCCTTGGCTTGCTGAAAATCGATATTCTGGCACTCGGCATGCTCTCCGCGATTCGGCGCACACTCGACCTGGTCGCGCAAAAGCGCGGCGAGCCGTTCGAGTTGCAGGACATACCCGCCGAAGATCCGGCGACGTACGAGATGATCTGTCGCGCGGATACCGTCGGCGTGTTCCAGATCGAGTCGCGCGCGCAGATGAGTATGCTGCCGCGGCTGCGGCCGCGAGTCTTCTATGACCTCGTAATCGAGGTAGCGATCGTGCGCCCGGGTCCGGTACAGGGCGGCATGGTGCATCCGTATCTGCGTCGGAGGCAGGGACTGGAGCCCATTTCCTTTCCGAGTCCGGACGTCGAGAAGGCCCTTTCCCGCACGCTCGGTGTGCCGATTTTCCAGGAACAGGTCATGCAGATCGCGATGCTCGCGGCGGGCTTCTCTGCCGGCGAGGCTGATCAACTGCGTCGTGCGATGGCGGCTTGGAAACGCAAGGGCGGACTGCAGAACTACCACGAGCGGATCGTGAACGGCATGCTCGAGCGCGGATATGATCGCGAGTTCGCGGAGTCCATTTTCGCGCAGATTCAGGGTTTCGGCGAATACGGTTTTCCGGAGAGTCATGCGGCCAGCTTCGCGCTGCTCGTGTATGCGAGCGCCTGGCTCAAACAGCACGAGCCCGAAGCGTTTCTTTGCGCGATGTTGAACAGTCAGCCAATGGGCTTTTACTCGCCATCGCAGCTCGTGCAGGACGCGAAGCGACATAAGGTGCGGGTGCTACCTGTCGACGTGACGGTAAGTAACTGGGATTCGGCGCTCGAAGGCGACAGCTCACGCCCGTCGGTGAGGCTCGGTCTGTCACTTGTACGCGGCATGCGCGCGGAAGCCGCTGCGCGCATTGAAGCGGCGCGCGCCGTTCGTGCATTCTCGACGGTGGAGGATCTGGCGAACCGCGCCCAACTCAATCGGCATGACATGCACGTGCTCGCTGACGCCAATGCGTTGGCCGCGCTCGCCGGAAACCGCCGGCAGGCGATCTGGAGTGCGGTTGCGGCCGTGCCTGATCGGGATCTTCTGCGCGGCACCACGCGCGACGAGGAGATACCAGAACTCACGGCTCCTACCGAGGGCGAAGATATCGTAAGCGACTACCGTTCAATCGGCCTGACGTTGAATCGTCACCCTCTCGCATTGCTGCGGCCGCGGCTGCTGGAACGGCGGCTGATGGCCGCCAGTGTGCTGACGCGATATCGTAACGGTCAGCTGGCGCGTGCATGCGGCATCGTAACTGTGCGGCAACGCCCAGGCACGGCAAACGGCGTCATGTTCATGACGATCGAGGACGAAAGCGGATCGGTCAACGTCATCGTCTGGGAGTCAGTGCTGGAGAAGTTCCGGCGTGAAGCGCTTGGGGCATCGCTCCTGGCAGTGTATGGCGTATGGCAATGCCAGGGCGAGGTGAGATACCTCATCGCCCACCGCCTGGTCGACCTCTCGGAACTTCTCGGAAAGCTGCATACCGTGAGCCGGAGCTTTTGCTGAAGGGCGAACACAGGCATGCCGAAGCCACCGCACCGGGTAGCGTCCGGCGAGCGCGTTGGAACGAGATGGCTTCAACGCAAATTTCGTTGCACGCGACGGCTTCGCCTGGTTCAGATGCGGTCGATCGGAGACACGCTGCTCGGACGGGTCGCACAAAACTGTCGTCGGCTTACACTTGACTTCGCGCCGTTTCGGCTAAGATCCGTTCATCGCACAGTGGGACGGAGAGATGGTTGAATGGCGCGCGTAACGGTTAAGCAGGCCAGTCTGGTGGAACTCGCAGATCGAGGAATGACTCCCGAAGAAATATCAGCCAATATAAACACGTCAACGGGGACCGTCCGCGCACAACTGACCCGGGTCCAGCGCAAGGTGCGCAGCGGCGATTTCTCCCCTCCCCCACTGCCAATCGAACGGGCCGCTAGTCGCCGGCGAATTTACCTCGCAGGCTTCGACGTTTTTCGCACGAACGCGGTTGAGTACGGCCGTTACCTGGCGGATCTGTGCGCGTCGTTTGGTGTTGACGGCATCTATCCGCTCGATGCGAGTGTGCCGAACGGCATGTCTCCATCCGATCGCGCGGCGAGGATATATCGTTCGAACATCGAGGCTATTCGCGCATGCGACATCGTGATGGCCAACGTCGACGACTTCCGCGGGCCCGGCGAGGCGGATTCCGGGACGGCTTTTGAGATCGGATTCGCCGCGGCCCTTCAAAAGGACGTTTGGGCATACACGACCAACGAAGGAACGGTCCTCGATCGGGTGCCGTCGCGGCTCACTTCACACGGTGAGGTGTGTGAGCGAGGCTTTCTCGTGGAGGACTTCGGCCTGTCAAAGAATCTTATGATCGCATGTTCAGCACGTATCGTGACGGGCGACGTCGGGGCTTGTCTCACAGAAATCGCCACGAAGTATGGGATGGGAAGCACCCCTTCTCCCTATAGACAGGCCGGCGAATCGGAGATTCGCAGCACGGGGTGATGTCGCTAATTCAGTATATAAACTTATCATGGATACCAGTAGTGTCCGGTTTATTTGAATGCGACAGGCCGGAGGTGGCCTGTTGACATAGGTTCCAGCGATTTTATGGGTGTCCACGATTTGAATTTCAAATTCAGCATTTGCGATCCTTTGGGGTTTGGGTCACCCGGGGTAGCACATGAACGTGGGCAAGACGCTGTTTGCGCAAGTAATGGAGTTTGTGCCGTGGAAGACGTTCGGCCGCATCATCGAGCGGCATCGTGGCGACGCAGGTGTGCGCACGCTGGGCTGCGCCGACCTGTTCCGCATCATGGCCTTCGCCCAGCTGACCTGGCGCGAATCGCTGCGCGACATCGAGGCCTGTCTGGCGGCGAACCAGAGCAAGCTGTTTCACATGGGCCTGAAGAACGTGCCTGCGCGCTCGACCTTGTCGGACGCGCTGAACCTGCGGGACTGGCGCATCTATCACGGGCTGGCCATGCGGCTTATCACCCGTGCCCGAACACTTTACGCAGCCGAGCCGCTGGACATCGATCTGGACGCGACCGTCTATGCCCTCGATGCCACCACCATCGACTTGTGCCTGTCGCTGTTCGAGTGGGCTCCATTTCGCTCGAGCAAGGCGGCTATCAAGATGCATACGCTGCTGGATTTGCGTGGTGCAATCCCCGCCTTCATCCACATCAGCGACGGCAAGATGCACGAAGTCGGGGTGCTCGACTTCATGCCCATCGAAGCCGGGGCGTTTTACGTCATGGATCGCGGCTATCTGGATTTCGCACGACTGTTCAAACTGCATCAGGCGGGCGCGTTCTTCGTCACGCGGGCCAAACGCAACATGAACGTGCGCCGCGTCTATTCGACGGCGACCGAGCGCAGCACCGGCGTGATCTGCGATCAACGCATTGCCCTGAACGGCTTTTACTCCGCGCAGGACTATCCCGAGCATTTGCGGCGCATCCGCTTCAAGGACCCCGAATCGGGCAAAAGCCTGATCTTCCTGACCAACAACACGACGCTGCCACCTCTGGCCATCGCCGCGCTCTACCGCAACCGATGGCAGGTCGAACTGTTCTTCAAGTGGATCAAGCAGCATCTGCGCATCAAGCGATTTCTCGGCACCAGCGAGAACGCAGTGAAGACGCAAATCTGGTGCGCCGTCTCCACCTACGTGCTGATCGCCATCGTCAAAAAGGAGCTTCAACTCGATGCCTCACTCTACACATTGCTACAGATTCTTTCGGTCTCTGTGTTCGAGAAAACCGAGATTTCAAGCGCTTTGCGGCTTGATCCGTCAGGCCCCGATCAGCCTCAACCCGATAACCAAATGAATTTGTTCGATATTTAACCGGACACTACTGCATGGATACGGTATCTCACTGGCTGGACGATCCGGCCACCGCCTATAGAGAATGGCAGGCGCACGATGCCGCCGGTGCGGATCGACGACGCTTCGCCGCGCGTTCGGTCGTGCAGCACACCGCGATGTTTGATCGCTTCCTGCGGTATCTGACCGCGCGAGGCACGACGTTGACCGCGTTCGACACCGCTCATCTCGATGCATTTTTCGCTGACGTCGATAACCGGTGCTCGCTTGGGACAACGACGCACGTCCGCTACGCGAAGCTCGTCGATCGGCTATGCCGACATCTGGTGGAATCTGGCGTGCGCCGGACCAATCCCGCTTCCGACTTCGTACGGAAAGAACAGTGGCCAGAGGACGAACCGCAACCGCTCTTTCTCGATCCGGCCGCCGACGAACGACTCCTGTCGTACGTTCAGCCACAGGCCGCGGACACCGATCGTGAATTGCGTAATCGGGCGATCGTCGCGCTCCTGTCGGGCTCGGGTATCACTGCCGGCGAGATCCGCGCTGCCCACGTTGGCCACCTCGTCATCGACGACATACGACCGCACATTTCCATTCCCAAACGCGGCGCGCGCGCCGAGCGCAAGGTGACCTTACAGGGGTTTTCGATCGCAGTGCTGGAGCGATGGCTCCGCGTGTCGCAATGGGACGAAGAACATCTGCTATTCCCGGCTCCCAAGGGTGGAAAGCCGATCAACGACATGCTCCTCGGAATCATCGTTCGTGAGGCGTTAGATGCGATCGACTTTCGTGCGCCTGATATGAGCCCTCGTATCCTGCGCAACACGTACGCGCGCCGGCAACTGCTCGACGGCCGCAGCAATGAGGATGTGAGCCGTCTGCTCGGACTTGTCAGCCACCGCACGGTGACTCGGCTTCGAGCGACCATCCAGCCCGAGGTCGCTGTCAATTCTGACGCTTTGCTCGCGACTTGACTTTCCGTCCTGCTCCGTAGGCTGATTTTGCCGGTTCGTCCGAATTGGCATCATCAACCAATGAGGAGCACTCATGCCGTTTCGAACTTCATTTTTCGAGTTCGTCTACGCGGACGAAACCGGCGCGCCCTGTGCGCTGCGCTACCGGATCGCATTCACCGATACGACCGAGCGCCTGGCTGTGATTCATCTGCTTCACACGGACCCTGAGTTCACCAGTCCCGTCGATTCTGCAATCGCGCGCGACAATATCCTCAACCGGATCGTCGACAGCGCATTGCCGGGCATACCCGTCAACGCGCTGCGCCTCGTCGTCGAGGACGCACGTGGCGCTGTGGAGTACGCGATCGAGGCCGACATCGATGATTACATTCGTCGGGGGAATCCGTACGAGTCGGGCCAGGTAAAGGCCGCAGGCTCGCGCGTTCGTGAAAGCATCTCTATTCGTTCCGAGAGCATCATTGCGGGACGAACTCGTGTGCAGACGGTACATGCTACGCCGTCTCCGGCGTCGGAAGAGGTGACTCACGTTCTAGGCTAATCGTTGCCGTCGCGACCATGGAAACGTTGCGACGGCCGAGCATATCGCTTACGTGATTCCCGCAACCATATTGCGAATCAAGTCGTAACTCTTCCTGCTTTTTAATTCGGGTAGACCACAGCCTGGAACGCCTGGTAGCCGGGCATCCCGAAGTTTCGCGAAGAAGGTCCATGTACAACGCTGACACCCCCGGAGACGGTAGCACCCTCCTGAATCGCCGTGTTGACACTCTTCTCAAGCGCGGCGATAGCATCCGCGGCCTTATTCGTATGTTCACCACTGACAACGACGTAGCGCATGGTTCTCTTCCCGATTTATCCAAGTCGATTCCGATTCATCCATTCCAAAACTCGCTGTTCGGCGCGGGACCGATATGCACACCCGTCACGATAGCGGCCTTCGGCCACCGTTATGCACAAATCGCCGTCGAAGCCCTGGTGCCAGAAAGCACCAAACATCCCGTTCGTAAGTTGCAGTAATAGCCACTCCGGGTAGGGTGACGGTCGGCACAGGCGAAGCAGTACCGCTCTATGCTCCGGCAATGAGGTAAGTCCCATGCGCTTTTCCCTCGCATCGGAACACGCATTGTTCCGAAAGTGCGTCAATGCCCGCGTGGTGTGAGCGAGGGCCGGTCATGCATGCGGCGCTATCGGCGCCGGTTGTCCAGGAACCGGCGCACCCAATCGACGGTCCGGTTGAACCCGTCAACCACCCACGAGAACGTCCCTTTCTCTGCGTCATACAATACGTCGATCACAGAGTTTCCGACGGCAGCCGAGGCGCCGTGTATTCGTGTTGTCTGACCACCAGGCTGGATGATTGTGACGCCAGTCCGAGCGGCAGCCGTGAGCGACTCGATCGTCGGAATCGCCTCGTTGGACATCTGCGATCCCGGCTCGTGTTCGTCAACGAGAGAATCGGCAAGCCTATCTGCGGCGGCAAAGTAGCGCACTGCGGTTGCTTCATCTAACTCAACGCCGGCCGGCGTGTTCCGGGACAGCGCCACGTCGCGCAAGATGCTAACGGCAAGTCGCAATGCGTCTGCTAAAGTCACATCGTCCATGGAAGTTCGTCTTTCCGATCGGCGCGTAGGTTTTCCTGACCGCCCTGGTTTTATAGGGAGCGCTGAACAGCACGAGCCGAACCCGAAATGTCTTCACCAACCCCGGCGACTGTATTGCAGCCTGTCACCGAAAGCAACGCTCCAATCAGCGCTAACATTGCTACTCCGCGTCCCCAGTTTCTCATCTTCCCGATCCACGATTCGCGGCTGCCGGCCGTCATACGGGGCGCGGTCCGCGCCGGATACTTTCCTCGCTTCAAAGTCCATACTTCGCTTTCAGTTCTTCGATGCGCTCGACACGCGTGCGATGTGCAACTCGAGCGCTGTCCGTGACCTGTTCAGCGCGTACTTTCCCGCAAGCAATGGACACACGAAGTCGCGTTGATATCGAATGTCGCATCGTTACAGTTCGGATCAAGGCAGCGGTACACGCACCCGTTCATCATGGAATTTTCCTACTCCTGGTTGCTTGTCGCTTGATCGGCCCTGGCCGGATCGAAAGAAAACGCCGTACGGTCTTTGCCAGCGATCCACCGGGGCTCGCGGCCCTTGCCACTCCAAGTTGCTCCGCTAACCGGGTCTCTGTACTTCGGCACATACTGGCCGCTCTTCGTCGGGACATAGCGGCGACCATTTCGCACGTCTTGAAGATCCCGTAACTGGATGCCCCATTCATCCATCTTTGTTTGAATCTCGCGAATCGCATTGGCTTTTTCGCCAGCGCGCACAACCTCGATCTTGAGGTTCAGCGTCGCAAGTTGCGCTTTCAATTCTAGATACGTGGACATGCGGCTTTTCCTATAGCTCGTGATTCGCGAGCCACATCAGCGCGCCGTCGCGCTCGCTACCCGCGATAGTCGTCCACGTGTGCACTCGCCGCGCCAACCGTGACCGGGTTCGACAGGTTCGTCTTCAGGTGCATTCATGTACCGAAACCACGCATGACGTGGAGCCGGGAAAGCGTCACCGCCCTCAAGATGCATAGCTTGCGCCGCTGCGACAAGATCAACGTGCCCTTCGATAAGCAATGTGTCGCATTGCTCGTTGACCAGCCAATCGACGGCGAGGCCAGTGGAAGTCATCGGAGTAACCTGGATCACTTCGGCCACAACCGAAGTCAGCGGTGTCGCTTTGCCCTGCCAGTAAAGTGCCATCGTCGCTCCCCGAATTTTCCGATGTATGCCGCGTTAGCTGCTGTCGCCCCGCGTGGAGCGACAGGGACCAGCGCATCACTGAGTTGCACTGACCTTCAAATTCTCGGTGGTCAGGGTTTGGGTGGTTAGCCCGTCCTTTTCAACGCTGTGAATCACAACGACCTTTTGCTGCGGCGTATCGCAAAACTGCCGAATGGTCGTTTCAACCTTGCCATCTGCTCCGCGCGTCGAATCCGCGACATAGCTCCGGCAAAGCGATCCATCCGCCTGCTTGAACGTCGGTAGGGCAACGGTGGTCGAACCTTCCGTGAGGTACGAAACCGACACCAGTTCCGGCCCGGTCTGATTCGCTGCAAACACACTGCCCGCTGTCGCGGCCAAAGCTGCGAGCACGGCAAACTTAACTGCTTTCATCCCCGATTCCTCTTGTCCGGCAACTGGCCGGTACAGGGCGCTCGCGCGCCAGTTAATTTTCCGATCAATGAGCGCAGATGAAGCAAAACGCGGAAACAGGTTTTGTGGGGGCCGAGCGAGCAGCCAACGCCATGACGAATTGACCTGCCAGCAACAGAGCCACCGCGAGAGCGAGATACACCATGCCCCGCATCGTTGGCCCGCCCTCTTCACGCGCAATCCGGCCAATCGCAGACTCCCGAAATGGCTCACTCATTGCGACGCGAAAATCCACAACGAACAGCATGACGGCGACAATTGCGAGGATCACAGCAACCGCTGGCAATCCCGAGTAAAACGCGAGCGCGGCACATGCAACAACGAGCCAACACAGCAGCTTCCATGTCCAACAGGTCTTTCCCATCTTCGTACCTCTTATCGTTTCCGACGCTCGCGCGCCACCTGCTTTTCCTATTGGTTAGCGCTACCCGAGAGGTTCTTGACCATCTTCCGAGTGCTTTCCGTTCCGGCAAAACCCCTTCGTGCGTACCAATCTCGAAGCGTCAAAACCTCGGTAGTCGGCCCTGAACAATCGGGCGAGCCTTGAGCGGTAAGGCGTTGATATCGAAATGGGGTTGTAGGAATTGCAGGAACCTGGCAAATTGAAGGCTGAATCCTGCAATTTCTGGCGAGGTTTGGATGGGTCCGAAGGAGGCTGTAACGGAGGGCGATTTGTTCCGGCATCCGCTGCGCGAGCAGATCAATCTGAAGCATCTATATGAACGGCCCCCTTTGCGCCAGGATTTCACGCATGTTGACGAACA